>JBEPXK010000402.1:0-282 GCA_041641915.1 Planctomycetota bacterium | reverse complement strand
CGAATAGCGAATAGCGAATAGCGACCCGCGACAAGCGGGACCATGTCCCGCCAGCGAGTCGAGCGATGAGCCGAGTCAGCGACCGGCCCATGTGGTCACACCTGTCGCCAACCAGGGCCAGGCGCGCATCGTCGATGGAGCCGAGCGCCCCGAGAATCTCATACCAGCTACCGAGTTCTGCCACGCTGCCGCGGGCGATACTCAAGAAGTGGCGGAAATCCCTGTCGGTCCTACGTCCTGCCCCTTCGGCGATGTTGGCGGCGATGGAACGCGAACTGCGCT
>JBEPXK010000401.1:0-4200 GCA_041641915.1 Planctomycetota bacterium | reverse complement strand
GGTATCGCGCAGCGATAGGTGGCCCCGGTGGGGCCACCGGGCCGACGCAGCGCAAGCGCAGCCCCGCAGCGAAGCGAGGAGCAAGCGCAGCTGGGATGCGCCGAAGGCGCGAGGGGGCAGCGCCCCCTCTGAAGGAAGCCTCTTCGTTCAGCGCTGCCGCGAATGCATCGTACATCTACCATGATCCATCGCGTAGCCTCCGTCTTGCTCCTCTCGCTGGTCGTGGCCGCGCTCCTTGGCCAGGAGCCAGCGATGGACCGGCGTCTCGTACTCGTCGACGCGTTGCCACACCCGCGTTCAGGGCGGTACTACGATCTGATCGTCACCCGCTGGGGACAACCGCATCCTCGCATGGCCAGGGCCTGGGCCAGCGATTCCGGACTCAGCGGCGTGCTGCACACGGCCCGCATCGAGCCGGGTGACGAGAACGGTTCGACGATCGTCCTCAAGCTGGGGCACGATCCGTACTGGCGGTGGACCGGGGAGGCGCGGTTCCACATCGATCACGACGCGCGCTATACGGGCCAGGTGCGCATCGGATCGCAGGAGACGCAGCAGGTCAGCGGACGGGTGGAGCGCTCGGCGGTGCCATCCCGGTTGACCCTGGGCCCGATACCGGAGCACACAGCCGGTGCCTCACGGCTCTTCGGCCAGATCGAACGCCTGCGGGATCGCGTCCGGACGCCATGGGGCGCTCGGATTCGTGATCGCCTGCAGGACGCGGCGCAGGCCATCGACCTGGCCCACATCGAACCGGATCCGGACATGCAACAGGAGCGCGAGCGCGGCCCGGCGCATCAGGCGGCGATCTGCGCCACGGCCGCCCTGCTGCTGGATGACGCCGCGCAGGCGAGACGCGCCTGGCAGATCTGCCAGCGCGCGGCCCTGCTCCCACCGTCCGGGGACCCGTGGCAACGCCACCGCGAAGACATCCATCTCGGCCCGGTGCTCGGCGCCCTCGCCGTCACCTACGATGCCGGCCGCGCGTGGTGGACCGCGGCCCAGCGCGACGCCTTCCGCAGCGCCTTGGCCGAGGGGCTGGACCTGCTGTGGAGCGCGACGATCGACGAGCGTCACATGTCCGGCACCAATCTGGCCCATTGGAGCAACCGGAACGCGATTCGCAAAGCGGGTGCGGCCATCGTCGCCCTGGTCCTGCTCGACGACCTGCCGGCCGACCATCCTCTGGCCCCGCGGCTGGCGGACATGCTGACGCACGCGGCGGTGTCCTTGAGCGCATATCTGCACGACGCCTACGGCGATGGCGGCATCTGCCTGGAGGGGCACTACTACAAGCACATGGTCTGGCGGCGCGGCCTGGCATGGGCGTTGTTGGGCTATCGCGAGGTGCTCGGGGTCGCCCTGGCGCCGCCAGCGATCACCCGGCATCTGATCGCCGGGGAATGGCTGGTGCAGGACATCGACCACCACTCCAATCCTGGATCCCTCGACGCCTTCTGGCCGGCCTTGTGGCTGACCGCCGATCCCGCTGATCACGGTTGGCTCTGGTCGCGGTTCCGTGAGCGTGGCGTCGGCATGCGCATCGCGCCGGCCCTGCTCCTGGCAACGCTCGCCGCGCTGCCGGACCAGCCCGAGCACTTGCCGCAGGGGGCCGAGCCGCCGTGGATGCTGCTCGACGGGCGCAAGGGCTGCCACCTCTTCCGCCCGCAGCCGCAAGCGGCGATCGATCCCCGGCTCGCGCTCCACCAGAAGCGGGACCTGCGGGCGAGCTGCCACTACGAACGTTTCGGCGTGGCCCCGGGCCTGTTCTGGTTCGGTCACGGGCGGCGCTGGTTCGCCGGCTCGTTCCTGCCCCAGCCGGTGGATGATCCCGGGATGCACAACACGCGCATCGGTCCGCGGGCGCGACGGCCGGCAGCGGTGAACGGCCGTCAGGTCCGTTTCGCCTTCGATCTGACCCCGGAGCTGTGGCGGTACCTAAGCCCGAAACGCATCGGCGAGCGGGAGGCCGCTCTGGACGCCGGTGCGCGCCAGATCGATCACCCCCACTGGGGGCCGCGCTTCTTCGATCACGGCTGGCGCGGTCGACGCGATGTCCTCGTGGATGGGAGCGGCGTGGGCGGCTTGCCCCTGGTGGTGCTGATCGTCGACCGTTTCGCACGCGCCGATCCCCGGGCCCCCGATCCTGTCGTGCAGCCAGCGCCCGGTCGGCTCGCCTTTCCCTTCCTCGCCGACGGCCTGACCCGCGAGCAGGAGGGGACGCGGCTCACCTACCGCGACGCGCAGGGCGTGGCGCTCTCGGCCTGGGCCCTGGCGCCGACCGCATGGCACCTCCAGCCGATGCCGCACCTGCGCAGCGACGACGGCGTCTTCGTCAGCCTGATGGCGATGCACGGCACGCAGGCGCCGCGGGTGGACCTGCTCGCGCACGACGGGCAGGAAGTGGTGGTGGCGGTTGGCGAGGACCGGGTGCGGCTTGTGCTCGCAGACTGAGGCCGGCCATCCAATCTGATCCCGTTCGCCAGCACGCGCGGCCGACCGTTGGGACGTTGACCGGCGATGGTCTCGATCATGGTGCTGATTGCGGCCAATCCGGCCGGGGACGGCGCGCATGCCGTTGCCCGGCGAGCGGATGCGCAGACGGGAGCGAGCGGCCAGGCCGTTGGCGCTCCGGTGCGGTGTGCAAGCCGCCATGCCACCGTGCTTGACATACATATAGGGGGTATAGGTATCAACGACAGGTGAACGCGGGGATACGGGAGACGGCCATGGCGTTGTGTGGTGGGATCGGTGAGCACGAGCGGTTGATCAAACGGCTCAATCGGGTGCGCGGCCAGATCGACGGCGTCTGCCGGATGGTGGCGGAGGACCGCGATTGCAGCGAGGTGCTCAAGCAGCTGCTGGCCGCCACCGGAGCGTTGAAGGGGGCGACGTTGCAGGTGCTGCAGGACCATGTGCATGGTTGCGTATGTCAGGCGATCGCCACCGGCGATGACGCGGTCGCGACTATCGACGAGGTGATCGACGTCGTGCGCCGGTTCGGGGCGTGAGGCGCGGCATGTCCAAACCACCTCCTGCTGACGGGCATCTGCTGCTGCATCACGAAACGATCGATTACCGGGCAAGCGCGAAGCGGACCTGGATCGTCCTGCTCCTGACCTGTGTGTTCATGGTCGTTGAGATCGTCGCCGGCTGGCTGACCGGTTCGATGGCGCTGTTGGCCGATGGCTGGCACATGGGCACCCACGCCGCCGCCCTGGGTATCAGCGTGCTGGCCTATCGGTGGGCCAGGAGCTGGCGCGACGACCCCCGCTTCGCCTACGGCACGGGGAAGATCACCGTGCTCGGCGGCTACACCAGCGCCGTGGTACTTCTGCTGGTGGCGCTCGCGATGGGCTGGGAAGCCGTCCACCGCCTGATGAATCCGGTCCCGATCCTGTTCGACCAGGCCCTGCTGGTGGCGGCCATCGGTCTGATCGTCAACGTGCTCAGCGCGGTGATCCTGCATGGCGGGTCTGGTCACCACCACCATACCCACGACGATCACGACGATCACGATCACGCGCATCCGGATCAGAGCCTGCGGGCGGCGTATCTCCACGTCCTGGCAGATGCGTTGACCTCCGCTCTGGCCATCGCGGCGCTGCTGGCCGGTCGGTTCTGGCAGTGGCATTTCCTCGATCCGGTGATCGGCATCGTCGGCGGTCTGGTCATCGCCAAGTGGGCCTTCGGCTTGATGCGCGACACCGCTCCACGATTGATCGATCAGGCTGATTCCACGCGCCTGCACGATCAGGTGCGCGAGCGGGTGGCAGACATGCCCGATACCCGGATCGAAGACCTCCACGTCTGGCCGTGCGGTTCGCATGCGTACGCGGTGATCCTGCGCGTGCGCACCGCGGCGGCGGCTGAGGTCTTTCATCGCCTGTTCCAGGACCTGCCCTGTGATCACCTGACGGTCGAGACCGCAGCGTACGAGCCGTCCGCTTGAGCCGGAGATCACGCGCCAGCGAGGCATGGGTCAGGGGCGCGGCGCTTGGGGGTGATTTGACTCCTACGAGGCCTCCATCAGCGGGGGGCTGTCTCCGCTGATGCGCGCCTGGCGCTGGTTGTGGACAGGTGTGATCACATGGGCCGGTTGCTGAGTCGGCTCATCGCTCGACTCGCTGGCGGGAGAGAGTCCCGCTACTCGCTCCTCGCTGGTCGCTCCTCGCTACTCGCTCCTCGCTGGTCGCTCCT
>JBEPXK010000400.1:0-4219 GCA_041641915.1 Planctomycetota bacterium | reverse complement strand
GCATCGGCCCCGGCCTGCGCCGCGGCATCGATCATCGCCAACGCCCGCTCGAGTCGGCCGCCGTGATTGCCCGACATCTCGGCGACGACGTAGGTGGGCTCGCCCGGACCGATGGTCCGCGACCCGACGCGCACGCTGCGGCGATCAGCCCCTGGTGCAGACATACACGTACTCCTCCGGGTCAGGTTCGGCAAAGAAATCGCAGATGGCTCGATGGGCCGGGTCCTCCGGATCCTCGAGCGTGTCGAAGCCGAGGTAGGCGTTGAGCTTCTGCACGTAACGGTTGTCGCGGTGGATCACGGCGATCCAACAGACACCCGGATGTTCGGCGCGGCAGGTCGCCAGCTGCCACTGCAGGGCAAGCAACGCCTCCTGGTAGCCGGTGTGCTCCGAGCAGACGAACCAACCGCCCACCAACCATTGCCTCTCGCCCACCGTCACCAGCCGATGCCAGATGTAGAGCGATGGGATCCCGTCGTGCGTGAGCAGGAAGGAGCGCCGGTCGGTGGTACACCACCAACAATAATGATCGATCGTGCGGATGGGTTCTCGATTGAGCATCCGCCAGCGATTGACCGCCAGATTGCGACTGGCGAGGTAATGATTGCAGTCGCCGTCGTCGACGGCGCGGATGCGATAGCCGTTGCCAAGATCGCGTCCGCGCGTATCCGGTGGCAAGGCCGGCGGGACCGGGGCCGGCACGCCGCCCTGGAGTAGCTCGTCTACCGCAGCGGCGATCCGCTCGGCGCCCCGCCCGTCGGGTGCCATCGGCGCGCGGCGCATCGCGCGGATCAGGGCGGGGCGACGACGGCGCAACAATTGCAGCAGTTCAGCGACCTTGGGCAGGTCGTCGACGGTGAAGTCGGGGATGTGGAACAGGTGCCCCAACTGCGCGAGATGCAACGGGTCGTTGGCCTGATTCGCCGCCAGCGGGAAACTGATCGCGGGAATCCCCGCCACGATCAGCTCGTTGACCGTGCCACCGGCGGCACAGATGGCGAGATGGCAGCGACGGTAGACCGCGCCCAACCCGGCTGGGGCATCGAGCACGCACAGCCGTGATTCGGCTGCGGCCAGATCCATGATCCGCTGCCGATTGGTGGCCACCGGGCCGACCACCGCCAGGATCTCCATCTCGTCCGCCTTGTCGACCGACCGGAGCAGCGCTTCGGCCAGATCCGCCAGCAGGCGCGCATCGCCGCCGCCGCCGAGCGTGAGCAGGATCCGCGAGCAGGCGTCGGCATCGCCATCCGGGCTGCACAGCCGGGGATCGACAAGACTGTAGGCCGGTCCGGCGAGCACCACCGCCTCGGGGTCGACACGACCGTCGTAGGCGGTAGCGGTCTGCGCCCCCTGCCAACGCGGATCGACCACCAGTGATGCGGCGTGCTCGCGACAGAGGTCGTCGAGCGCCACCACGAGGCGGCCCTCCCGGCTCACCGCCGACTCCCACGCCGCTGTGAGCCGGTAGTCGTCGACCACCACCACGCTCACACCCGTGTTTTCCAGCAGCGTTACCACCTGTGCCGCATCCGCGTCCCGCTCGCCATGCCCCATCCCGATACAGGCGAAGGGCTGCGGCAGCGGCGCCGCCGCCTCGAGCTCGTCGATGAGAAGGACCGGCACGTGACCGCGCGCCTGCATCGCCCGCGCCAGGACCAGACAGCGCATGTAATGGCCGATGCCGATCCCCGGCCCGATGCCGGCGCGAATGGCAACGGTGGCCCGGGCGAGCGCATCCTGCAACGGGTCGGTCACCGGCATCGCCTGCCCGCTACGCCACGTTCAGTGCCGCCACCAGCCGCTGGAGATCGGGCACGCTGAGCCAGTGGTGATTGGTGTCGGAACGGAATTCGAAGTCATCTGGCACCCGTCGCCCACCGGCTTCCTCCAGCCGGGCTGGCGAGGCCATCGACACATGGGTCACCGCCTGCGGCGTGATGGTGTAGTGATCTTCGTGTTCGAATGCGAAACGCGCGTCATCGATGCCGATCATCAACTCGTGCAGCTTCTCGCCGGGCCGGATACCGATGAATCGTGGCTTGGCCTGTGGGGCGATGGCCGCGACCAGGTCGACAACCTTCATGCTCGGGATCTTCGGAACGAAGATCTCTCCGCCGAACATGCGAGCGAAATTATCGACCACGAACTGCGCCGCCTGCTCGATGGTGATCCAGAACCGGGTCATGCGCGCATCGGTCACGGGTAGTTCAGTGCAGCCCTCGGCGACCATGCGCTGCCATTTGGGCACGATCGACCCGCGACTGCCGAGCACATTGCCATAACGGACCACGCTGAACCGGGGAATGCCACGGCTGCCAACATAGGCATTGCCGGCAACGAACAACTTGTCCGAGCAGAGCTTGGTCGCGCCGTAGAGGTTGATCGGATTGGCCGCCTTGTCGGTCGACAGGGCGATCACCCGTTCGACCTCGCGGTCGACCGCGGCATCGACCACGTTCATCGCCCCGTGGATATTGGTCTTGATGAACTCCGTCGGGTTGTACTCGGCCGCGGGCACCTGCTTGAGCGCGGCGGCGTGAACCACGTACTGCACATCGCGGAACGCGCGCAACAACCGGTCCCGATCCCGCACATCGCCGAGGAAGTAGCGGATGCGATCGTGATCGAAGATCGGGTCCGAGGCCCGCATCTCCCACTGCTTGAGCTCATCGCGACTGAACACGATGACCTTGGCGGGGCTGTGCTCGGTGAGCACCTTGCGGATGAAGGTCCTGCCGAAGCTGCCGGTGCCGCCCGTGACCAGGATTGTCTTGCCATGCAACGAGGCTGTCGCATTCATCGACATCGCTCCAGTCTGGGTCCTGTCCCACACGACACATCGCGGGCTATGTGCCAAAGGCGCGCAGGCAGGCGATCACCCGAGCGCAGTCGGCGTCGCCGAGCCCCGGATGGCAGGGCAGCGAGACGGCCGTGGCATAGGCCGCCTCGGTTCCACTGAGCGGGCCGGCGCGTGAAGCCCCGGCGAGCAGCGGCTGGAGATGCAGCGGGATGTAGTGGACCTGAAGCGCGATGCCTCGCTCGCGCGCGGCGGCGAACAGATCCTGGCGATCGGCGCCGGCGACCGACCAGTCGCAATGGGCGATGCACAGGTGCCAGAACGGATCGTGGTCAGCCGGCTGCGACGGCAGGCTGATCCAGCCCAGATCCGCACAGGCCTCACGATAGCGATCGACAATCCGCTGGCGCGCCGCCTTGAAGGCCTGCAGACGGCGGCACTGGCTGCTGCCAAGCGCCGCAGCGATGTCGCAAAGCCGCTCATTGGTCGCCGGGTCGTGGAACTCGTGGTACCAGGGCGCATCACCCTCAGCAGCGGCCCGTGGGCCCCGGCGGCCGTCGCGCACGATGCCGTGATGGCGCAAACTGCGCAGTCGGCGATCCCAGGCCGGGTCGGTGACGGTGATCGCCCCGCCCTCACCGGTGGTGATGTTCTTCACCGGGTGGAAACTGAATGCCGCGCCCGCACTCCAGGTACAATCGCCGCAGGGATGGCCGTCGTGGCGGGTCGAGCCGAATGCATGAGCGGCGTCCTCCAGCACGGTGATCCCGCGAGCGGCCGCGACCGCGGCGATGCCCGGCAGGTCACAGAGCCGTCCGGCCAGATGCACCGGCACCACGAAGTCCAAAGGCTCCGTGCACCGGTCGAGGATCCCGGGGGTCAGCAGCATGGTCTGCGGATCGACGTCGAGCAGCACCACTTCGGCCCCCAGCAACAGGGCCTGCGAAGCGGTGGCGACAAAGGTGATCGCCGGCACGCCGACCCGGGTGCCGGGCCCGACGCCGGCCACGCGGTAGAGCAGGCGCAACGCGGCGGTGCCGTTGCTCACCGCCACGGCGTGCCGGGCTCCGGTGCGCCCGGCGACGGCGGTCTCGAACTGCGCCACCGCCGGCCCGCAGGTCAGATGATCCGACTGCAGAACCTGCAGCACCGCGGCGATGTCGCTTTCATCGATGCTCTGACGTCCATATCCGATCATCTGCGCCCCTCTTTGAGGCTTTTATCAGAGGGGGCGCTGCCCCCTCGCGCCTTCGGCGCACACCCCCCCGGCCTCTGTCGCCCTTCGCCAGCTTCGCTGGCGTTTCCGCCGGGCCTTCGGCCCATTTTCGGCGGAAAACAGGGCTCTGTCGGCCGATGGGGGCCGGCCCGGCCCCCATGACCCCCTCGGCGGCGCGCTGACGCGCGCAAGGCCAGGATCGG
>JBEPXK010000399.1:0-4223 GCA_041641915.1 Planctomycetota bacterium | reverse complement strand
CCCCCTCCACCCAGGCTCAACCATCGCCGATGACCACCCGGCCGGCTCCCGCCACCCGGCCGACGACCACGTGCCCGTTGGGCTGCCGGACCCGCACCGTTTCGTCGACACCGGCATCGGAGAGCGCGGTACCGGTCGCACGCAGCTCGAAGCCTTTGCGCCGGTAGATCACAGTCACGCCGCGCCCACCGTGAACCGCGTTCGGCGCGCGGGTGCGGTCGCGTTCCACGATCTGCCCCCGAGCCACGCGTCGCCGACAGATCCGACCGACGAGATCACGCAGTGCCACGGGCGCGCCACCCGATCTGCGGTCGAGCTCCCGCCGCTGCATCTCGAGATCCTCGAGCCCGATGCGATGGCCCACGGGCAGGTCGCGGCTGGCCACCGGTACCTCCTGGTAGACCGCGACCGCGAAGACCACCAGCGCGCGCCCGAGCTCCTCGGCATCGCGCATTGCGCGCACGCGGTAAGGCACCTCGCCCCAGAGATCGCTGGTCAGCGCTTCGGCTTCGAGCACTGCCGGGCGCTCGGCATCGGCAGCGACCTCGAGCGTGCCGGTGACGCGCACCGGGCGCAGGCGGCGTCCGCGTTGCCCGATCCGGGCGGCGAGATCCGTGCGCACGCAGGCGAGCAGCTCCTCGCGGGTGAAACGCCGGGCCTTGCGGGTGAGGGTACACCGGCCGCTGAGCGCGAGCGTGATCCCGTCGAGATGACGGGCCAGGCTCGCGCGCACCAGGCCCGGGGTGATGCTCACCGGGGCAAGGTCGAGTAGCGGCTGGACCTCGATCGCGGCGAAACGTTCGACCAGTGCGGTCGGGCCCTCCAGCTGCGCGACGTCGCCGAGGGTCGCCACCGGCGCGGCGAGGACCACCTCCTCGCGCAGAGCGATGCGCAGATCGGCCGCGGCCAGGACCGCACTGCAGGCGAGCAGGGCCAGCACCGGAAGCGTCCGCGCGCAGGCTCTCATCGCGCGATCTCGTTGGCCGTCTGCAGCATCTCGTCGGCGGTGGTGATGGTGCGGGTATTCAGTTCGTAGGCGCGTTGGGCGGCGATGAGGTTGACCAGTTCCACGACCACGTCGACATTGCCCTTTTCCAGCGCCCCGCCGCGCAGGGCGCCGTAGCCGGGATCGAGCGGCGTGCCTTCCTCGGGCGGGCCGCTGGCCTGGGTCTCCTGGAACAGGTTGCGCCCCAGCGCGACCAGCCCGGTGGGGTTGCGGAAGCGGGTGAGCGTGATCTGGCCGATGTCCGACTGGTTGCCATCCTGTAGCACCGAGACCACGCCAGTCGGGCCGATCGAGAGCTGTTCGATGTTGTCGGGAACGGTGATCCGCGGTTCGAGATAATATCCGTCGGGGGTGACCAGGTTGCCATTGGGATCGATGCGGAAATCGCCCGAGCGGGTGTAGGCCTCGGTACCATCGGGCATGCTCACGCGGAAGAAGCCGTCGCCCTCGATGGCCACGTTCGATTCGATCCCGGTGACCTCGATGTTGCCGTTGGTGAAGATCCGCGGGGTATTCGCGACCTTGACGCCGTTGCCGACCTGGATCCCGGCCGGGTTGACCCCCTCGTCCCCGACCCGGGTGCCCGGCGCGACCACGGTGTCGTAGAACAGGTCCTGGAAATTGACGCGTTGTTTCTTGAAGCCGTTGGTATTGACGTTGGCGATGTTGTTGGCGATCACATCGACATTCGTCTGCTGCGCGCTCATACCGCTGGCGCCGGTCCACAGGGTGCGTGGCATGGGATCTCCTCTCAGATCTTCCCGAGCAGGTCGGAGTAGTTCGCGCCCTGGAGCTGGGTGGTCAGCGAGCGCTGGGCGGCGTCGTAACGCCGTTGGGCCGCGATCATCCGCACCATCTCGCCGATCGGGTCGACGTTCGCCTGCTCGACGAAGCCGTGCTGGATGTGGTAGTCGGCCGCGTCGGTGACGTCCATCGGGCCGGGGTCGAAATACTGGCCGTTGACCGGCCGCATGGCATTGGGGTCGTCGACGCTGGCGACGCGCAGCTGGTCGATGAAGGTGTAGGCGATACCCTGGTCGCCGGGGACGTAAGCGTAGATCCGCCCCCGCTCGTCGACGCTGACCCGGTCGGCCTCGGGCGGGATGGTCACCGGCCCGCCCTGCCCCTCGACCGCCAGCCCCTGGGCGGTGACCAGGCGATTGGCGTTGTCGGTGACGAAGTTCGAAACCCGGGTCAACAGCAGCTGGCCCTGTTCGTCGCGCACGCGATAGAATCCCTCGCCGTGGAGGGCCAGGTCCCACTGGCCGTCGGTCTGCACCCGCTGGCCGTCTGAGAAATCACGGTAGAGGTCGGCCTGGAAACTGCCCGCACCGCCATCCTCGGCGATGCCCCCGGTGCGGCCGCGGTATGCGGCGAGATACTCGGCAAACCGACCGCGCACCGCCTGGCTGCGGCGATACCCGCTGGTCTGGGCGTGGGCCAGGTTCTGCGCGATCACCTCGAGTGTACGGCGCTCGGCGACCATGCCGCTGGCCGCGGCGTAGATCCCTTTGGGCATGGCGTCCTCCGGGCGGCCATCACCACATCCTGTGTGCAGATGCTGCACACGCTGGGCTCACAGACGACCGCAGGGAACGGGATCGCAGCTTCCGTGCCAAACGTCGGCGGTGATGCGGGTCAGGGCGTCGCGCGCGGCGCGAGCTCCTCGGCCCCGAGTTCGACGTTCCAGGTGCCGCCGACCGCGCCCAGCGCGTGCAGCGGCGCGGTGACGCTCAGGCTCGCGGGGCCGCTCGATTCCGGTGGTACCTCCACGAGGTAGCCGCAGGAGTCGCCTCAGCCGTACTCCGCGCGGCCGGTGGCGAGCAGGATCTCGCCCTGACGCAGCGCGACCGTCGGCTCCTCGACCAGCTCCAGGCCGACGTAGCGTTCGCCGCTGCGGCCGACCACGTGCAGCGAATCCCGATCGATGATCAGGTCGCCGAAGTCATCCTGCCAGCTGCCACACAGGGTGTACGGCGCGCCGAGCGCGAGCACCGCGGTGGCGCCGGGCGAGACCGTGATCGCGAGCTCGCCGTCCGCCGGCGGCAGGATGCCGGCGAGCGGGCCGTCCGGCCCGCTGAGCAGTCCGTAGGCCAGGGTATAGCGCCCGACGGGCACGGCGACGGCCCCCGTCTCAGCGCCGACCACCGTGCTCACCCCCGCGCCGACCAGCGCCAGCGTGCAGGTCAACTCCCCCGCCGGCACCTCCAGCCGGAGGCGGCCGCGCGCGGCGGCGGGCGCGGCCGGCGCGAGGCCCGGCGTCCGCAACAGCCCGTCAACGGTGGCGAAGACCGGGCGCAGCGGTGCGAACACCTGTCCGCCGGTCGGCGCGATACCGTCACCGGAACCGATCGCGCCGTCGGCGTCGGCATCGATGATCTCTGCCCGGGTCCCACCATCCGCGAGCACCGGCCAGGCGCGGCGGCTGCGCCAGGCCAGCACGCCCCGGTCGTGGGCCGGACAGCGGTGGTTGCGCGCATGCGTGCCCACCAGCGGGTACATGCCCTCGGCCAGCGGCAGGGCGAAGGCGGCAGGCGGGTCGTCGAGCTCGACGCTCAGCTGCTGCGTGTCGGATCCGAACAGGATGCCGTGATCGGCGTGGTAGAAGGTCGGGACCAGTTCGCCGGCGATGCGCAGCGGCGCACCGGGCACCGGCTCGTCGTACTCCTCGCCGTCGGTCTCGATCACCACCGCATGACCGCCGACCACCGCGCCCTCGATAACGCTGATCGCGAAGGGCGTGATCAGATCGGGGTACTGCTTCTCGCCGACATCGGCCGGGGTCAGCGCGGCGCGCATCCGCGCCGCGTCGAGCGCGATCGCGGGGCCGGGCGCGTCGTCCGCCGCCATCAGCAGACCGGGCAGAAGCACGAGAACCAGCACCCAGCGCATGGGGCGAGTCTCGCCAGTCGGCGGCGGCGCGACAAGCAGCGAACACCGCACCCTCGACCCCCAGGGCGCGAAACCGCAGTGAAGCACCAACCCGGATCCCGAGGCTCAGTGGCGGATATCCGCCACCACCGCAGACTCGCTGGTCGCTGGTCGCTACTCGCCACTCGCCACTCGCCACTCGCTACTCGCCACTCGCTGGTCGCTGGTCGCTGGTCGCTGGTCGCTGGTCACTATTCGCTGCTCGCGCTGCCCGCATGAAGCGTCGAGGAGCCGTCTGACGAGTCAGACGAGCAACCGGGTAACGCCCGCATCGACGTTGAACTGA
>JBEPXK010000398.1:0-4241 GCA_041641915.1 Planctomycetota bacterium | reverse complement strand
AGAAAATACAGCTGGCACGGCAGCGCGTAGCGGGAGCGATGCTTATAGAAGGATTTGAGGTAGGGATTGCGGATCTCGTCCTCGAACAGCCGCACCGCGCCGAGCTCCTCGGCCAGAGCTTGGGCGAGGGTGGTCTTGCCGACCCCGATCACGCCTTCGAAGGCGATCTTCAGCTTGCGTCGTCCGGCACGGCCGGCGCCTGCGTTCCTTGTTCCAGCCGCCACCGCAGCTCCTCCACGCTCGCGCGGAGTATAGGATGGCGCCACTCGCCCGCCACCGCCGAGAGCGGTTCGAGCACGAAGCGGCGCAGATGCAGTCGCGGGTGCGGCAGCACCAGCTCCGGGGCCTCGAACACAGTCCCGTCTTCGGCGAGGAGCAGATCGAGATCGATCGTCCGCGGGCCCCATCGCTGCGTGCGCTGCCGACCGAGCGTGCGCTCGACCGCCAACAGCCGCTGCAGCACGGCGCGCGGCCCCCACCCGGCGGCGACCACCCAGGCGCCGTTGAGATACGGCGGCTGACCGCTCGGCCCACCGACGGCAGCGGTCTCGATCAGCGGCGCTTCGGCCTCGACCGCGAGCCCCGCCTCACGCGCCAGGCTCGCCGCATGCGCGATGGTCTGCGCACGATCGCCGAGGTTGGCACCGACGCCGATCGCGAAGCGTTTCATCGCAGCGGACCGTGACCGTGCTGCGCGCGCAGGGCGTCGGCGGCCTGGCGCACCTCCTTGTCGGCGACCAGCAACCGGGTCAATTGGCTGGTCGACACCCCGAGTGCGGCCGCGGCCGTTCCCAGTCGGCCCTCCGCCAGGACGAGGGCATCGAGTGCGACCGCGACCACCAGATGGTACCCCTGGGCCTTCGGGGTCACGTTCAGCCGCGTGCCCTGACGCCGCTCGTCGAGCCACCGGCGCTGGGCCTGCCCCCGTTGCGCGCAGGCCAGCCGCAGGCGCAGACGCCGCAGGGCCCGCGTGCGGTTGGCGCCGCGCTCGCGCATGTCACCGCACGCGGCCGTCACTCCCGAGGGGTGTACCAACCGCACCGCGGTGGCATTGCGGTTGGCGTGCTGACCGCCCGGCCCGCCGGCGGTGCCGGCGCTCACCTCGCAGCGCTGGAGCAGTGCCGCGTCATCGAGCGCGTAATCCGGCTCGCTCACGCCGGTGCGTCCGCGACCGGCAACCCGGCGGCGCGCATCACGCGCAGGGCGTTGGTGCTCTGCAGCACCCCCGCGCGCAGCTGGTAGTCGAACACCACATCGGCGCAGGCGGCCGCCTCGGCAGGCGCCTGCGTAGCGGCACAATTCTGATCGAGGACCGCCCGGTCGGCGAAATAGGCGAGATGGAATCGTTCCGGCGCATGGTCGGCCAACCGGGTCAGCTCAAGATCGTGGGTGCTGACCAGCACCACGCCACCGCCGCCCTCGAGGTGCTCGATGATCGCGCGGGTGCCGAGATGCCGCTCGCGGCTGTTGGTCCCGCCGAGGATCTCGTCGAGCACCAGCATCACGCCCGACGGATCAGCCTCGACCCGGTCGAGCACCCGACGCAGGGTCTCGACCTCGGCCTGGAACCGGCTGCGGCCGTGGAGCAGGTCGTCCTGGACCCGCATCACCGTGGCCAGGCGCATCGGTCGCAAGCGGCAGCTCGTGGCGCAGACCGGCAGGCCCATCCGCGCCATCAGCATGGCCAGCGCACAACTGCGCAGAAAGGTGCTCTTGCCCGAAGCGTTGGCGCCGGTGAGCATCAGGACCTGATCCGGGCGCAGAACCAGATCGTTGCCCACGCGCTGATCGCGCGGCAACAGCGGATGCGCCAGATCGGTGACAGCGAGCAGCCCGTCCTCCTGCCCCGCGAGCTCGGGCCAGCACCCGCCCTGTTCGGCGGCGAAGGTGGCGAGACACGCCAGGGCCTCGCCGCGACCGAGGGTGGCGATCCACTCCGCACGCCTGGCGCCGTGGGTCTGATGCCAGGCATGGAGCCGGCGCACGTTGCGCCACTCGTTGACCACGATCGAACCGAGCAGGGCCCAGAGCACGTTGGCGCGTTTGGCGTGAGCCTCGAGAATCCGGGTCAGCTCGCCGAGCGCCGTCGCGCCCTCCTGTGCGCTGCGCCGCAGATGCTCGATCTCGGGCGCGTCTCCCGGCGCCGCAGCGAGATGCTCCAGCGCCCGGGCCTGGATCGCCGTCTGGCCCCGGGCCGGCTCGGGCTCGAGCGTGCGCGCGTGGCGACGGATGCTCCACCAGTTGGCGGGGTAGAAACCGATCCCCACCATCAACAACGCCAACCACAGGCCTTCGGGGCCGAGGTTGATGAATGCGGAGACCAGCACCCCCACGCCGAGCAGACGCAGGATCCACACCGGCACCGCGCCCCAGGCGGGCGGCGGCGGACCGGGCTCGGCAGCCCAAGCGCCGTAGGGATCGCTCGCGGCCGGGCCCCGGCGGCGGGAACGCTCGCCAGCACCGACCGCGAGCGCGGCCCGCCAGGCGTGGGCCGGGCACAACGAACGGACCATCGGCGCGCGGGCCAACGCGCCCTGGTCCTCGCCGCCGTCGGCGAACAGCCAGGCCGCCAGCTGCGACCGCCCGGCTTCGCTGCCGGCGGTGTTGAGCAGCTGGTACAGCCCGCCGGGGCCGATCAGATCGAGATCGCGGGCGTAGGGATGCCAGCCCTCGATCCGGGCGCTGCCGTCGTCCTGGCCGTGATCCCAGCGACCGGCCATCCGTTCCAGCCCATGACGATGATAGGTCTCCAACCGCCGCTGACGGTCGAGCGCCTCGTCGATGCGCGCGATCCACAGGGCCAGCAGCAGAAAGCCTGCGCCGATGGCGAAGACCCCCAGGATCGGCCACACGCTCTGCGCGTGCATCGAGATCACGAACAGGAAAACGAGGGCGGTGAAACACACCAATCGCGACAGCGAGGCCCAGTTGCGCCGCCGGCCGAGGGTGACGGCGACGGCGGCCGCGGCCGTGGCGGCGGCGGCATGATCCGGAGCGGTGCTGGACATGTGCGGCATGGTATGAGCGTCGCCCCCCTGTCACCCCCGAAGAAGCCTGGGGCGACAGGCCTTGCGATACCCCGACGCACACGCAGGGTGTTGCGATGCGCGCGGATCCCACTCGTCGTCAGATCCTGTTCGCCGGCGCCGGGCTGCTGATCGCTGGCTGCGCCCCCAGACGCGATACCGGCCCCCTGCGCCTGCCACCGTCGCGGCCCATCAGCCGCCCGGCCTCCGAGATGGACCCCCCGCTGCGCTACGTCATCCGCAAGGGCGACACCCTCTCCTCGATCAGTCGCCGCAGCGGGCTGAGCGTGGCCGCGATCGCCGACGCCAACCGCCTGCACAACTCGCTGATCAAGCCCGGGCAGGTCCTGCTCCTGCCCGGGGTCGAGATCCTCAACGACGACCCGCTCGCGGAACGGTTGCTGCGCGCCGAGAACGACCACCGCGTCAGCGCGCGCGGCTACGCGCTGATTCCGCGTCGTGCCTGGACCCGCAACCGTGTGCGCAGCAACCACCGCGCGATGAACGGCGTGAAGCGGATCACCGTCCACCACACCGGCGAGCACAAGGGCATGGTCGGCAAGTCGGACCGCCAGATCGTCAAGGCGATCGAAAACTACCATCGCAATGGGCGCAAGTGGTCGGCCATCGGCTACCACTATCTCATCGGCCGCGATCACCGCGTGTACGAAGGCCGTCCGACGCACATCCAGGGCGCCCACGTCAGCGGCCACAACGCCCACAACATCGGCGTGTCGATGATCGGCGACTTCGAACTCGAACTGCCCGACCGCCAACAGCTCGGCGTGCTCGAGCGCTTGCTCGACGACCTGCGGCGGCGCTACGGGGTGCCGCGCGATCAGGTCTACGGCCACCGCGACCTCAACCCGAGCGTCTGTCCGGGCCAACGGCTGCACGCCTGGGTCAGGTCCTACCGCGCCGGAGCCGTCTGAGCGGCCCCGACCTCTGATTCACGCCTGTTTACCCCGTATCAGAGAGCCCGGCGCGCGCCCGCGTCTGACCGGCATGCCGCGGTTTAGCGCTTGGCTGCAATTCCTGTCGACGTATACCCCTTTGGCATGAGCAGCACGCGCCTCAGCCGCGAGAGTTCCGGAGATCCGGAGCCCACAACCCTCACCGAAGCCTTCACGCAATCGATCGCCACCGGGCGACCCCGGATCTGCATGGTCTCGACCCACGGCTACGTCGCCGCGGAGCCACCGCTCGGCGCGGCCG
>JBEPXK010000397.1:0-4243 GCA_041641915.1 Planctomycetota bacterium | reverse complement strand
CGCGGCTGGACATCCGTCTGCGCCCACAGGGCCACTGGGACGATACCTACACCTTCTTGGACCGGGAAGTGGACGAGGGCGCACTGCGGCTCGATCCGATCGCCGCCGGCTCCTACGACATCGCCGTGCGCTCGTCAGACTCGGCGTTGCTGGTCGGCACGGTCGAAATCAGCGCCGGCACGACCACGGCATTCAACGGAGCTCTGCCGCCGAGCACGCCGATCGTCGGCGTCGTCGTCGATGGCCGCGGGCAGCCGGTGGTCGGCGCACAGGTCTGGGCCTATTCGTTGACGCGGAACCGCTTCTTCGATTCCCGCGGCACCCTGACCGATGATCGGGGCCGGTTCGAGCTGAACGGATTCGGATCGGACCAGCTCAGCCTGAACATCGACCACGACGACCACATGCGCCTGCAGCGGTCGATAGACCGACACCAGCGAGCCAAAGCAGAGCTGCGATTCGAGATGCATCGCCAGACCCGGTGCAGTGGCACGGTGCGCGATGCCGCCGGCGAAGTTGTCGCCGGCGCCCGGGTTTCGGTCCACTGGCAAGACGGGGATGTTCCGAGCGCCACCACCGACGCACAGGGCCGCTTCCGCATCGACGAGGTCCCCGCCACGCAGGTGCGTATCCGCATCCACAACGACCGCTTCCTCCCCCTCGAGCGTCGGATCGATCTCGCCGACACCAACGGCCCGCTCGACCTCACCCTGCAGCCGGGGGAACGTATCGGCGGCGTGGTCCAGGATGCCGACGGCCAGGCCGTACCCGGAGCCGGCGTGCAGCTACGCGGCGCGGACGGCGCGACCGCCAGCTGCACCGCCGATCCAGCGGGCCGGTTCCTCGCCGGCGGGCTCGAACCCGGCACCTACGCCCTCACCGCCATCCATCCACAGAACGACCAGATGCTGGTCCGCCGCACCGGCGTGGCCGCCGGCACCCGCGATCTGGTCCTGCGTCCGCACCCGATCGAAACCGTGCGCTTCGAGGTGCACACCCACGACCGTTCACCCTGCCCGGGCGCGACGATCCGCATCCACACGCTCGCTGAGGATGCCGCCGAGCCCATCCGCCTGTCGCTGCTCAGCGACGCCACCGGCGCGGCCACGGCCGATCTGCCCCGCGGGCAATGCTACATGGTACGCGTCAGCAGCGCGCCGGCCCCCGTCGCCGTGGTGCCGCTCGACCTGCGCCGGGAACCGGGAGCCGACACGGGGCCCTTGCTGGTCACCCTGAGCGACGGCCAGACGCTCAACTGCGCGGTCACCGGCGGGGCGGGCTGTCATCTCAGCGTGGCGGATCCGGACGACCGCCTGACCCGGCACCACCGCGGCATCCCCATCGCCGATGAGCCGATCGTGCTGCGGCATCTGCCCCGAGGGCTGATCCGCCTGCAGATCCACGCCGACGCCGCCGGGCAGCACCTGCTCGACGAACGGGTGGTCGACACGTACAAGACCGACGCGATCGAGCTCGCAGTGCCCGACTGCGGCCGGCTGCGCGTCGCCCTCTCGGCGCACAGCGAGGTCCACGCCATCGCCCTGTGGGATCCGCGCCGACGCTACACCGGCCACAGCGACGGCGAGGGGGTCGCCATCTTCGCACGGCTCCCGGCGGGCCACTACCTGGTCTGCGGCGGACCGGGCGCCGCCGATGCCCCGACCACCGCGCAGGTCGCTCCCGGCACGAGCACCGGCATCAGCTTGCAGGCCCGCCCACGCGAACGCCTGAGCGGCGCGCTAGATCCCGCGGGGCTGGCCGAGCGCAGTCGCCTGCAGCTACAGCACCTGCCCGAGGCGCTGGCGCCGCGGCAGGCCGCACTGGTCGGCAGCGTGGACCGCCGGCAGGTCCGTGTCACGACCAACGGGGCCTTCGGTCTCGCCGGCCCGGTGCCGGCCCGCTATCACGCGACCCTGCTCACCGGCGCCTACGGCCGCGAACCGCTGACCATCGCCCACGGCACCCTGCGCGCGACCGCCGGAGGCCTGGAACTCGACCTGCCGCCGGGTCAGGTGCGCGGGACCGTGGTCGACGCAGCCGGCGCACCGGTCGCCGGCGCCATCGTGCGCGCGTATCACCCCGACACGCCGGCTCACGCATCGGTGCCGAGCGTGCGCACCGCTGCCGACGGAAACTTCCGCTTTCCCCACTGCGACCCCGCCGATCTGCGGCTGAGCGTCCAGGCAGGACAGGCCGGTTGGCATTGCCTGCGCCCCGAGCCCGATGCCGCGGGCGATTGCGGCACCCTGCGCCTGGCCCCGGCGCATGCGCTCAACGCCCGGCTGCATGCGCCCTGGAGTTCCAACGCCACCGTCCTGCTCTACGCCGCCGACAGCCCCGCCGTGCTCGCCGGCAGGGTCCTCGGCGGCGGCATGGTCCGCTTCCCCTACCCGGTGGCCGCCGGACACTACCGGCTCGGCGTGGTCGTACCCGACTGCGCGGTGAGCCTGCGCGAACTCGAACTCACCGGACCGGCCGAGCTCGACCTCGCCCCGCCGTATACCGGAAGCGTCGACCTGCGCTGCCATGCACCGGCCGGGGCGGTGGGCCACCGCCCGGTCCGCATCCACACCGCTGACGGCCGCGAGCTGACCCGGCTGCCGGCGCTCTACCCCGGCCCGTCCGAATTGCGCCAACCGA
This sequence comes from Planctomycetota bacterium, assembly GCA_041641915.1. Taxonomy (GTDB): domain Bacteria; phylum Planctomycetota; class UBA11346; order UBA11346; family UBA11346; genus SLQH01. The sequence goes on along the minus strand of JBEPXK010000397.1, from coordinate 1,603 downwards.
TCACCTCGGCCTCCGGCCGGGTGCTCATCCGCGGTCTTCCGCAGGGCGCGTATCGCCTCGACGTCGGCACGCACAGCACCACCGTGCGGGTGCAACCCCAACGCACGGTCACCGCCGATATCGCATCGCCATAGCTGTCGAACCGGCGTTGCGTCACCGCCCGCCGGCGGTAAACGGGCCGGCGAGGAAGGGCAGAACCATGACCACGCCGTTGATGCACGAAGATTTCATGCTGGCCAACAAGCATGCGCGTATCCTCTATCACGAGTACGCCAAGGACCAGCCGATCATCGACTACCACTGTCACCTCCCGCCACAGCAGGTGGCGGAGAACCACCGCTTCGACAACATCGCCCAGATCTGGCTCGGCGGCGATCACTACAAATGGCGGCAGATGCGCACCAACGGCGTCAGCGAGCACTACTGCACCGGCGACGCCAGCGACCGCGAGAAGTTCGACAAATGGGCCGCGACGGTGCCCAAGTGCCTCCGCAACCCGCTCTACCACTGGACCCACCTGGAGATGAAGCGGCCGTTCGGCATCGACGACCTGCTGCTCGGCCCGGAGACCGCCGACGCGGTCTGGGACCGCTGCAACGCCTATCTCGCCACCGACGCCGGCCGCCCCTGGGCGCTGATGGAGTACTTCAAGGTCGAGACCATCTGCACCACCGACGATCCCTGCGATTCGCTGGCACATCACACCGCTCTCGCCCAGAGCGCCTGCACGACCCGGGTGCTGCCGACCTGGCGCCCCGACAAGGCCTTCAAGACCGCCGATCCCGCCTTCTGGAACGGCTATCTGGACACGCTCGGCGCCGCGGCCGATGTGGACGTGCGCGACTGGGAGAGCTTCCTCCAGGCGCTGCAGGTGCGCCACGACGCCTTCCACGCCGCCGGCTGCCGCCTGTCGGATTACGGCCTCGAGCGTTGCTTCCGCTCCGACGCCACGCCCGAAGAGGCCGCGAGCCTGTTCCGCACCCTGCGCGGCGGCACCGCACTCGGCGCCGACAACGCAGAGAAGCTCGCCGGCGCAATCCACATCGCCTGCGCGCGCATGGACGCCGCGAGCGGCTGGGTCATGCAGCTGCACGTCGGCGCGATGCGCAACAACAACACCCGGCTGTTCGAACGCCTCGGGCCGGACACCGGCTTCGACTCGATCGGCGACTATCCCCAAGCCGGGACCATGAGCCGCTTCCTCGACAGCCTCGACCGCACCGACGAGTTGCCGCGGACCATCCTCTACAACCTCAATCCGCGCGACAACGAGGTCATGGCCACCATGATCGGTAATTTCCAGGATGGCTCCTGCCCCGGCAAGATGCAGTACGGCGCCGGCTGGTGGTTCCTCGACCAGTGGGACGGCATGACCCGACAGATCGAAGCGCTCTCGCAACTCGGCCTGCTCTCGCGCTTTATCGGCATGCTCACCGATTCGCGTTCCTTCCTCAGCTACACCCGCCACGAATACTTCCGGCGCCTGCTGTGCTCGGTACTCGGCCAGGACATCAAGCGTGGCGCGATCCCCAAGGACTACGATCTGGTCGGCAGCATGGTCGCGGACATCAGCTACCGCAACGCGCGCGACTACTTCAACTTC
>JBEPXK010000396.1:0-4259 GCA_041641915.1 Planctomycetota bacterium | reverse complement strand
CCACCTTTCCGCTCTTTCATCAGGGGACTTCGTCCCCCGAACCCCCTGGGCCTCGACGGCTTGTGACAGCGCCGCTTTCAAAACGTTGTTTTTTGTCGCTGTCACAAGCAATCGAGGCACTAGCGGTACAACGACCTGACCATCGTGTCCGGCTGCTCCAGGACCGGAGCGCGGATGCACGCAGGCAGACGGCGGGCCATCAGCCGCTACCAACGCCATCTGCCAGCCGCACCTGCTTCATCCGCACCGCAACAACAACGGATGATAGGGGTCATCGCTGCGCACCGGTGCCGGGCCGTTGGTGTGGGACAGGCAGGGGTCATCGGCGTTGCGCCACATGGCCGGGTAGGCGTCGGCGAGGCTGAGCCAGCGCCAGGGCCCGAGCTCGTCGGAGCGGAAGAAGGGATCCAGCGGCAGGCCGCAACGCCCCACGGCACGTTGCTGATCGAGATCATCGAAGGTGGCGATGGGAATGCCGCAGCGCGCCGAACCAGCCACCGCTTCGCTCCAGAGCATCAGATCGGCGACCTCGACCCAGCGGCCGCCGGCCACGGGCCGGGCGAGGGCGCGCAAGGTGTCGCCATCGCCATCGGCCCACGCACGGCCGATGGTGAGCAGCCGGAGCTGGTCTTCCAGGCCATCGCGTTGCCAGGCACGCTCGAGCCGCGCGCACAGCTCCGGGGGATAGGCAGCGGGGATGATCAGCTGGTGTTGCTGGCCACGGCACGCGGCCAGCACCGTATCGTCGATCCCCTGGCACTGGATCAGGCCCAGGGCCTGGAACGAATGCTCGAGCAGGCGCTCCGCGTGCTCCACACGACAACGCGTCAACACAAGCGATCCGGTCGTCGCGAGATCCAAGCAGGCGAGATCCACGCTGCCGTCCTCGATCGTCAGCCACGGAGCGCTCAACGGTGGATCGCCGGGAAGACATGGAGGCAGCTCGCCCACGAGCCCGAGGCGTCGGCTGGCGTGGCCAGCGAGCTCGCGGAAGGCGAAGCCCTGGGCGCTCACGCTCAGGAGGTCCACCTCCAGGCCGGAGAGCGAAACGATCGGGGTATGATCGATGCTGAGCGCGGTGAGCCCACCATGGGCCAGCGGTGCGATATCGACGACCGGGCTGCCGCTCAGGTCGACCACCGCAAGCGGCAACGCGCGCAAAGGCTCCACATCGACGATCGCGGTGCGCTCCATATACAAGCGCCGCAGTCGGCTGTGTCGCAGGGGGCTGCAATCGGCAACCGCGGTGACCGAACAGCTCAGGGACAGAAGCGGCAACCCGTCGAGCGGGGTGAGGTCCTCCACCTCGGTCATGGCCACGACCAGATGGCGCAGATCGAGGCCGTGCAAGGGGCGCAGATCGCGCACGGGCGTACCGGCGACGTTCACCTGCTGCAGCCGCTCCTGGGCCACCGGCGAGAGATCGTGCACGCGCGAGGCGGCGGCGAACAGCATGGTCAACGGGGCCCCGGAGAGCGGTTCGAGGTCCTCGACCGGAGTGTAGGCGATCGACAGGTCGCGCAGCGGCGCGCCCGCCAGGGGCGAAAGGTCGGTAACCTGGCTGCCGTTGAAACTGGCCGATTCGAGCGGCGCGCCGATCAACGGCGAGAGGTCGCGCAGTTCGCGATCGTAGATCGCCAGGCGCCGGATCGGCAGGCCGGCGAGTGGGCTGATGTCGCCGACCGCCGCGCCATCGAGCAACACATCCAGTCCGCCTTCGAGCGGCTGGACCTCGGCCCGGGGCCAGGACGCACGCAAGCGCGTACGGATCGCCTCCAGACCGTCCCGCAGCTCCCGCGCACGCGTGCTGCGGAAGTGCGCCGCCGCTGCCCGTCGCCGCAGATCCGGATCGACCGCGGTACGTTCGATCTCGGCGAACACGCCGGCGGCCGCCTCGTAGGAACCGCCGACGTGCAGGCGCGTGGCCAACGCGTAGGGTTCGGTACGGCCGCGCTCGCTGTAGACCGCTACCTCGAGCCGATCGAGCAGAACCTCGTTGTCCCAGCCGAGGATCCCCACCCGGCCGTGATCCGGGCCGGTGGGGCCATGCAGGTCGTCGAGGCAGAACCACTCCTGGCCATCGACCACCAGCCGCAAGACGGTCCCCAACCGCTCGAGCAGCACCGCGTGCGGTTCGTTGGCGCGCAGCGGCTGCGCCGGCCGATGCCACAAGCGCTCGCCCTGACGGATCGCCAGGTCCTCGGTGCCATCGTAGGCGCCGAGCTTGATCTCGTAGCCGCTGGTGAGCGAACGCTGTTCGCGTGGGTCGCCCGTCAGACCGATCAAGAAACCGAACTCGCCGCCGCGCGGCAACACACAGCTGCAGGTCAGGCGCAGACTGCCTACGACCGGCTGGCGCAGCAGCGTCACGTGCAGGCTGCGGCCCTCGAGCCGGATGCCAGCGGGCGTGACGACCGGCTCCTGGCCCATCACGACCTCCAAACCGGCGATCGGGTCCGCCGCGTCTGCCGTGGTGTAGACCGGCGACCAGCATGGTGCGGCCACGTCCGGATCCGGGGCGGCGACCTGGGGCCGGACCGCCTGTCGCCGACGCTCTCGCGCCTGTTCGATCCGCGTCCGTAGCGCGGCGCAGGCCGGATCGCCGCTCAGCTGGGCCTCGGCCAACTCCAGATCGCCGCGGTCGTAGGCGTGTGTGGCCAGGGCCAGCCGCGCCCGGCTGCCCCAGCGCGCCGCCTCGGGCGACTCCGGCCAGCGCTCGAGCGCAGTCTGGAAGGCGAAGATCGCGCGGTGGAAGGCATCGTACCCGGCGCCGCCGGCCAGGGCCTGGCGCAGGGCCTGGCGCCCCGTGCGCACCAGATCGCGCGCACCCTGGTGTTCGAGCCAGGCACCCAGGGCGGCGGCGAAGGCCTCCGCCTGCTGATAGCGGCGCCCCGGCTCGCTGCGCATGGCGCGGACGATGATCCCGATGAGCTCCTCGTCGGCTCCCGTCACTGGCGGCGGACGGTTGGCCACCGCGGCGGCGATGCACGCGCTGAGGTCGCTCCCGGTGTGCGGCGGGCGCCCGGCCGCGGCCCGGTAGAGCGTCGCGCCGAGCAGGTAGACGTCTGTCGCCGAGCCCACCTTGATCCCAGCGCCAGCTGCCAGCTCCGGGGCCATGTAGCTCGGGGTACCGCTGATGCGCATCGTCGGCGGTGGCGGTGGCACCAGGCCGCGGAAGCCACCCGGCAACGCCAGGGCCATGCCCCAATCGATCAGCGTGACCCCCTCCGGGTCCTCGACCAGCACGTTGGCCGGCTTGACGTCCAGATGCAGGATGCCCCGGGCGTGCGCATGGCCGATGGCCAGGGCGACGCGACGCAGGATGGCGACGTTGGTGGCCAACGGCAGCGCGTCGATACGCTCGCTCCACGGATCGCCCCGGGCCCGCTCCATGGCGTAGAACGGCTGGCCGTGCTGGTCGAGCCCGACGTCATGGATGGTGACGATATGCGGGTGATCCATGCTCGCGGCAACCAACGCTTCGCGCAGGAAGTCCTCGCGCGCATCGACATCGCTCTCCGCGCTCACGCCCTTGAGCGCGACGACACGATCGAGGGCCACCTGGCGCGCGAGATGGACATCCCCCCGCCCGCCCGAGGCCAGGTGCTCGACGACCACGTAATCGGGCGCATCGACCGCGCTCGTGGTGCCCTGCGCCGCGCACGTCGGCTCCTGGCGCTGATCCCGCGACAGCAACACGGTGCCGGCGTGGGCATCGCTGGGATCCTCCGGGGCCTGCGGCGTGCGGCAGCACTCTCGGGGTGGCCAGGCGATGACCCGGGTCGGCACGCGTGTCGAGACCGGCGTGAGAAAGGCGCCGGAAGCCCGCGGCGCGGCCTGATGCTGACCGGCCGGCAGCACGTCCGAGACCACCAGTTCGGACGACACACGCTGCCGCGGGGCGCACGGCACCACCGTCGGCTCATCGCTCAGCGGTGTCTGTCCATCGCTCGCCACCGCGTTCTCCATCACCGCTCGATGCGAAAAAATTGTACCCCGGACCACCAGCGCACAGCACACCGATTATGCCCGGACCCGGAACCGCGGCAAGACGAGCGCGCTCCGCACCGCATAGCTGTTCAGCCTCACCGGACGTCGATCGCCACCACCCCATGACGTGCCCCATCGCGCGCGACGGGCCCCGAGCAACTGGCACCAGAACGCCCTCGGCCAGGCCGATCCCCGGGAATCCCGACAAAGCCAGAGGGGTAGGCCCTGGCAAAGCCAGGGCCGTAGGGGCGAAGCCCCTGAGCAAAAGC
>JBEPXK010000395.1:0-4262 GCA_041641915.1 Planctomycetota bacterium | reverse complement strand
GTGGTGAAATGGAGCCGGCTGGCACGATGGTTGTCCTGCACCAGGTCCTTGAGCCCCGGCTCGTAGATCGGGATGTGCCCGCCTTCGAGCGCGGCGATCTTGGCCGCGTCGATGTCGACCAGGTGCACGTGATGGCCGATCTCGGCGAAGCAGGTGCCGGTGACCAGACCGACGTAACCGGAACCGAATATCGTCAGACGCATGGCCGACCCTCCTGTTCGTCACGACCGTACCCGGCCCCAGCCGTGCGACCAGAGTCGAAGGCGTCGTACGTCGGCGCCAATCGCGATACGCACGGGCAGCCCGTCTGTTGTGAGGGCTTCCCTCAGAGGGGGCAGCGCCCCCTCTGAAGGAAGCCTCTTTGGTGACGCCTCCCTCAGAGCTCGCGCAGCACCTTCGCACGGCAAGAATCGTCGTCAACGGGTCGGCCGACCGAGGGGTGATTTTCTGCGAAAATGGGCCGCAGGCCCGCAGAAAACGCGGCCGGAGGCCGCGAACCCCGACCGAGGCCGGGGGGGTGTGCGCCGAAGGCGCGAGGGGGCAGCGCCCCCTCTGAAGGAAGCCTCTTTGGTGGGACTTTCCTGGAGCTCAGAGGCTCGCGTCGAAGCGGGAAAAACGGACGGCCGGCCCGCGACACGGATGTGAATCCGATCGCAGGTCGGCCGTTATCCGACCGCCCCGGCAGAGAGGTGGGCCGGAGCCCTATGCTCGCAACCCTTGGGTTGTGGGCGGAGGCCCACCTTGGCGTCGAACGCCTCAGCCGTTGCCGGGGTCGAGTGGGCTCAGGCGATGATCCTGGCGTTCGTCGAGGTGGTCGAAGCCGATCGTGGTGGCGCTCTCGCGCGGCAGTGCGACCGGCGGGTCGATCTCCCAGGTCTCGTCATCGATACGGTCGAGCACGATGCTCCGGGACGCGCCCGGCAGGATGGTGATCTGACCGGCAGGAAAGTTCGCCTCCATCTGTTCGCCGGTGAGGGTGACCAGGCCCTGGAGATACAGCGGCGCGATCAGGTCGTTGTTGTCCTTCCAGCCGTCGTGGGACCCGTAGGGGTTGCGCAGGATGTAGCGCGGTTCGCCGTCGGCGGCGCGATAGGCCTCGACGATGCCGTAGGCGTGGCCCTGGCGCACCAGCGGGGCGCCGGCGTCCGCTTTGCCGGCATGGCGCAGGCGCACCAACTCGCAGCGGTCGAGCGCCGCACGCACCCGGGTGTAGAGGTCGTGGTCGGCGGTGCCCATGCTGCGCCGCTCGAAACTGCCGACGTGGTCGAGCAGGGCCGGGAGGTCGTAGGCGAACTCGCCCTTCTCAGCGATCAGCCACCACAGGCTGCCGGCGGGGCCGAGGGCCGAGGCATGTTCCGGGGTCACGTCGGCGTCGAGACGGGCGTAACGGTCGACCGCGCCGCTGAGGCGATAGGCGTAGGTCCCGTCGCCGAGGTCGCACAGACACTCCTCGAGCAGCTCCGGCCGGCGGTCGGCGGCGAGCTGATAGAAGGCCGTGTCGCCGCAGTTCTGCTCCTCGCCCTGGTTGACGTCGAACATGACCGGGCCGTTGCGACCCCAGAGGCTGTGTTCCGGGTAGCGGACGGCGTCGTCGGTGCCCCACCAGCTCGGATCGTCCCAGCTGGCCGCGTCGGGTTCGTTGTCGACGTAGTCGGACGAGCTGCGGTCGAAGGTGGTCGGCTGGTAGAAGTTGTCGATGCGATGGACGCGTCCGGCGCGGCGTTCGACCTGTGAGGCGGTGATCGCGTCGAGGTGCTCCGGGTCGCACCAGAACGAGGTGTTCTGACCGTTGCCGATCAGCGTGTCGGCCCCGCCGCCGACGGCGACCAGGATGCAGCGCTGCGTGGTCTGCACGCGCAGCTCGTCGGCGCCAGGGCCGGCGTGGACGGTACCGCGTACGGCGACACCGGCGGCAATGGTCACGCTGTCGTCGCCGCCGCCGGCGTGGACGACGAATTCGTCGAACGGCCCGGTGAGGGTGAGCACGCTCGCATCGCTACGGGTGACCAGCAGGTCGTCGCCGGACTGCGACAGGGTGATGTCATCGTTGGCCGCGGTGCCGGTGATCAGTGCGCGCCGCAGCGCGCCGACGTCGAGTGTAGAGGCGGTGACGTCCGGATCGGAGCTGTCCGGGCTGGCTTCGACGCTGACCGCGTCGCCGGCGCCCAGATCGTTGACCGCGTAGACCCGGTAGGCGTAGGTGGTGCCGCTGTCCAGGCCGCTGTCGCTGTAGCTGCGGCAATCAGCAGGCAGGTTCGCCAGTACGGCGTAGGGACCGCCGCTGGGGCCACGCTCGACCACGTAGCCGGTCTCGGTGCTGGCCATATCGGCCCAGGCGAGGTTGATCTGGTCGCGCGCCGCGGGTGTGGCCGCGAGCTCGGTCGGGGTCGCGGGCATGGCATCGGCGGTCGGGATCGCGACTGTGTCGGTGCCGCTGAGTTCCCATGCGGAGACGTAGCCGGTGGTGCGGACGCGGTAGGCGCAGGTGGTCCCGCGCGGTGGCTCGCGGTCGCGCCAGGCGGTGGTCTCGTGACCGGCGATCCAGCCGGCGGCCGAGAACGCGGCGCCATCGACGCTGCGTTCGATGGCGAACCCGTTGGGATATCCTTCGGCCGGCAGGGTCCAGCTGATGTCCACCGCGTCCTCGCTGTCGTTCCAGCTGGCGGTGAGCCCGGTGGCGCCGGCGTAGATCAACTCGCCGACCACCGCCACCGGACCGTAGGGTCCGACGTCCGTGCCCCGCAGCGCCTGGACGCGGTAGCGGGCGTAGCGCGAGGCGTCGACGTGGCGGTAGCTGGTGGTGCCAGCGGCGACGGTGGCGATGCGGACGAAGTCTGGGCTGCTACGCCCGGCGCGTTCGATGGCGAAGCCGGTCTCGTCGCTGGCGGTGTCGGTCCAGGTCACGCTGATGTCGTCGCCGTCGGCCACGGCCAGGATATCGCTCGGCGCCGGCAGGTCGGCGGCGAAGGCGGACGGTGCGATGCTGATCTTCGAGGACCACTTTCCAGCCTTGCCGGAAACCGTGGCGCAGATGCGGTAGGAGCGCTCGACGCCGGGCAGGAGCACGCCGTTATGCTGATAGCTGGTCACGTCGTCGGCGACGCTGTCGATCTCGACCCACCGCACGCCGTCCCAGCTGCGCAGGATCATGTAGCCTTCGGCCCCGGCGAGTGCGTCCCAGCTCAGGTCGATCCGGCTGCTGTGCACCGCCGTGGCGGCGGGGCTCTGCACCGCGTTCACGCCCGTGGCCACGGTGCTGGTGCCGATAATGTACTCCTCGCCGGAGCTGAACTTGTAGTAGCCGTAATCACCGTGGTACAGGGCCGGGACCGCGGCCGACCACGGCCCGGCGGAGCCGCCGGCGACGGCCCGCACGCGGTAGGTCCACTGCTCGTGCCAGTCCGCGCCGGTGTGGATGTAGCCGGTGGCATCGGCGGCGGTGGTGCCGAGCACCACGAAATCGCCGTCGTCCGGCCCTTTGGCCGCGACCTCGTAGCCGGATTCATCACCGATGTGGTCCACCCAGGAGATCATCGCCGTGTCGGCCGCGGTCCAGCGTGCCGCCACCTGGGCCGGCCGCGGAGGCTCGTCGGCATCGATCGCTGCGGGAGTGAAGACGTAGTTCCAGTTGCTGGTCCAGCCCTGTTGGCGCAACCGGTAGATGTACAACGTGCCCGGGGCCACCCCGTCGTCGGTGGCCGAGCCGCTGCCGTCGACGGTGGTCACGGCGGTGTAGCTGCGGTTGTCGGTCGAGCGTTCCAGCGTCCAGCCGCTGGCATCCCCGGACCACGCTGCGCGCACCGAACCGTCGCTTTGGGGCGTGAGTGTGTGCAGATCCGGCGTAGCTGCTTGCAGCGCCGTGGGTTGCGTGGCGATGCACAGCAGGGGGATGAACAGGATCATGCGGCGGACGCAGGACATGGGCGGACTCCTCGTTGTCCATGTGCCTGCCACGCCTGCGGTTTGCGTCGGATCCGGGGTGGGGATGGTGGGGTGTATGGGGTGTGTGTGAGGGGGGCTCGCCGTCCGGTCACATGGTGACGGGTCCCTCAGAGCCCCAAACCTCGGAACCGCCAGCGAATGGAGCCCAGCCAGGCCTGGCTGGGCGACCGGCCGACCGAGGGGTGGTTTCCTGACAAGTCCCTCAGAGCTCCGGGAAAGGCTACCAAACCGATCCCGGCCTTGCGCGCGTCAGCGCGCCGCTGAGGGGGTCATGGGGGCCGGGCCGGCCCCCATCGGCCGACATAGCCCTGTTTTCCGCC
>JBEPXK010000394.1:0-4270 GCA_041641915.1 Planctomycetota bacterium | reverse complement strand
CACCGGTTCGATCCACGGTGAATACGCCATCGAATCCAGCCAGGACGCGGTGCCGGCCGCCCGGGCCACGCTGCGCGGGAGCGTGGTGCCACTCGCCGCCGAGGGCGTCCCCGCTGTTCCACAGCGACCGGCGGACGCCGCCATGCCGGCGCTACGCGGCTGGGCCGAATCCTGTTACCACTATGCCCGCAGCGCGGAGATGGCCCTGCGCACGGGGTTGCCCTTCGGCGCCTGCCACGTCCGCACCGGGGTGCCCGGCCACGCGATCCGACAACCGCAGATCGCTCGCGATCGTCTCGTCGCGATCGCCCGCTGCATCGCCGCCGAACCCGAAGCGCCACCGACCGGCACCACCCTGCCCGCCGATCCGGCGTTCGGCCCCTGGTACCGTCAACGCGCCGCTGCGTGCGATGACGCGGGGCACCACCAGCTCGGTCCACCTGGCGCGTGGGCCCATCTGAGCCGCTGGCGCATCCTCGGTCCCTTCCGCCCGCAACCGTTCCCGCGCTCACTCCACCCCCTCCTGCCACCGGTGGTGGAATCGGATACCGCAGCCTACGCCGACTCCGGCGACCCGATGCTGCCGCCCGCCACGGGGGCACTGGACCAATGGCGATGGCAGGAGCTCACGGCCAGCGACCCGGTCGTCGATCCCAATCTCCAGGCGCATCCGGCCGCCGACGGCTTCGCTGGCCGCCGCTACTTCGCCAGTGCCACCGTCCACGCCAAGCAGGCCACGCAGGCCTGGCTGGCCCTCGCCGGCACCACCACCCACAGCAAATGGGGTCGCGGCGAGCGCGCGCATCTCGCCGCGTGGCTCAACGACGCACCGGTGTGGCGCAGCGGCGCGCATACCGACGAGTTACGCGAACACCGCGCGGTGATCCCCATCGCCCTCGAGCCGGGCGTCAATCGGATCCTGCTCGCGGTGGAAAGCCCGGGCGCCGAGGCGCTGGGCTTCAGCTGTCACCTCTACCACGGGCCACCGCCGCGCGCGTCGGCGGCGGTGGCCGCCTGGGACCAGCAACGCCGCGCGCACCTGGACCAGCAACCGGCGCATGGCATGACCGGTTTTCGCGGCGACCTCTCCGGCGTGTTCCCCAACGCCGAACCGGTCACCGCCTGGGATCTGGAGCAGGAGATCAACGTGCGCTGGCGGGTGCCGCTGTCCTCCTTCAGCAACGCCACGCCGGTGGTGCTCGGCGATCGCGTCATCACCTTGAGCGAGCCCCATCATATCCACTGCTACGCGACAGACGATGGGACGTTATTGTGGCACCGGACCGCCAGCCCCTTCGACGAGATGCCCACGGCCCGGGCCGAACGGCTCCGCCACCAAGCGGCCCGCCACACCGAACTGGAACGCACGCGCAAGCGCCTGCGGCGGCAGATCCGCGATCTGCGCGGCAAGGACGCCAGCGCCCGCGTCGATGCCCTGCGCGCCGAGCTCGAACGCCTGAAACCGGCGCTCGAACGGGCCAGGGCCGCCGCCGAGCACGGTCGCATCGCCAAGGCCACCTGGGGCGCTTTCATGGGCCAGACCTTCGCGAGCCCGGTCAGCGATGGCCAGCACATCTGGGTCAAGCTCGGCTCCGGCGTGATCGCCTGTTTCACCACTGCGGGCGAGCGGATCTGGCAGGTCACCGCCGATGTCCGCCCCAACGTCTACCAGACCAGCTCGCCCCTGCTGGTCGATGGCCTGCTGATCGTCCGCTGGATGGGCGAGAAGGCCGGCGGGCACCACACCAAGGGCGACCGCTTCGTCGCGTATGAGGCGTCCACCGGCGCGGTCCGCTGGCGCACCGTTGTCCCCGGCCGCAGCGCCGGCGGTACCACCCGGCCGCTGCGGCTGAGCGATGGCGCACAGACGCTGTGGGTACTGGTCAGCCCCGCCGGGGCGATCCTCCGCTGCAGCGATGGCCGACTGCTGCTGCCCGGTCGCGGGCTGCAGGCCAGCGCCGGCTGGACCATCGTCAATGCCGACGACGACCGCCTGATCTACCCGATGCATCACGCCCAGATGGCCAGCGAGCGTCTGATCCTGGCCGATCGCGACCGTGTCGGTGCCCGGCCGCTGTGGCAACCGATCTGGTGGGGCGGCGGCAGCCATCACTTCTTCACCGGCGATTACGCCTGTCTGTACGCCGGCCGGGCCTACCTCAACACGGTGGTCAAGGAACATGACCTCAAGCATCCCTGCCCCTGGCAGGTGCTCAATGTGGTCGACTGCCAGACCGGGGCACTGGATCTGCGGCTCAAGCCCGCCTTTCGTCAGGTCGCCCATTGCTACACCCCTCCGACCATCGCCGGCCATCATCTGTTTCTGGTCGACTCGGGCGATCCCGCATCGGGTTGCTTCCCCGGTCGCCCTGGCGGACCCGCGGCGGAAAGCGCGATCGCGGTGTTCGATCTCGACAACCACACGCGGCCGGTGGCCGTCAATCCGATGCCGCGGATGCAGGCGCCACCGGCGTTCGCGCTCGATGCGATGTTCGTCCGCACCCACACCGAGCTGCTGTGCATCGGTCAAACCGGAGCCGCAGGCCACGCCTATGCCGAGCGGGAACGGGCGCACCGGCTCTTCGATGCGTTACGCCGCTACCCGCCACCTGCCGCGCATGCGGTGCGCGGGATCGCGCCCGTCCCCTGGCCGGAGAACGCCGACGCCCTGCCGACGGCCCGCCTCGACGCTCAAGCACCCGCAGCGCTGTTGCTCGCTGCCACCGATGCCGCCGCGCCCGCAGCCGAGCTGGCCCGGCCGGTGCGCAAACAGGCCGAGCTCGGCGCGGGGCAGCTGCATCCGCTCGCACCCACCGCCTACGCCTGCAAAGGTGGCCTGCGTCAGGTGGCGGTGGACTTCACCGCGGCCTTCGCGGCGAACGAAGCGCGTCACGGCTGGATCGCGACCAACCTGGTGATCGCGCGTCGCCAGGTCGTCAGCTGCGTCAATCCCTCCGAGCTGCCTTTCGTGCTCGCCGGCCAGCGGGTGGAAGACGGCGAGCTGCTGCGCCTGCAACCCGGGCTGTACCCGCTCCTGGTCCATGCCGGCTTCTCGCGGCGCCCGCCGCCGGGGGTGCAGATCCAGGTCCGCTTCGGCCTGCGCGCGGCCGAGGACCCCGACCGCGCGCTGGCGCGCTGGCGCGAGCAGGTCACTGCCTACGCCGGCGATCTGCGCTGGGTCAGGCAACGCTTCGCCGAGACCGGACTCGCCTTCGACGCCCGTCGTCTGCTCGACCTGCTCGACGCCGGGGATTGACCTGCGCCGGCGCGCCGCTGGAGTCATGGGCCGAGCGGAGAGGAGCGCGCCATGGACCCGGGCCGGGTGGTCGAAGCGGAACGCATTCGCATCCTCGGCGGGGGGACCACCCCGGCTGCAGGCACCTACGTCCTCTACTGGATGCAGGCGGCGCAACGCGCGCATCACAACCCGGCCCTGGAATACGCGCTCGCGCACGCCAACGCCCTGGACAAACCGCTGGTGATCGGCTTCGGTTTGACCGACGCCTATCCCGAAGCGACGCATCGCCACTACCGCTTCATGGTCGAGGGGCTGATCGACACCGCCGCTGCGCTGCGCGAACGCGGGCTCAAGCTGGTGGTGCGTCATGGTCAGCCGGATGCGGTCGCACTCGAGCTCGCCGCCGCTGCCGCGTTGGTGGTGGTCGATCGTGGTTACCTGCGCATCCAGCGGCGCTGGCGTGAGCGCGTGGCCGCCGCTGCCCCTTGTCCGGTGATCCAGGTCGAGGGCGAGGTCATCGTGCCGGTCGAGACCGCCAGCGATCACCGCGAATACGCGGCGCGCACCATCCGCCCAAAACTGCAGGCGCGTTACCGGGAATTCCTCGCCCCCCTGCCGCGTCAACCCGTTGCCAAACGCTCGCTGCCGCTGCACCTCACTGGCATCGCGCTCGACGACCCCACGCGCGTCTGCGCCGAGCTGCAACTCGACCGCCGCGTGGCGCCGGTCGCCCGTTTCACCGGCGGCGAGATCCGCGCCCGCGAGCTGTTCGCCGATTTCCTCACCCGTCTGGGAGCTTACGCCGCCAACCGCAACCGGCCAGAGACGGACGACGTCTCGCACATGAGCCCGTATCTGCACTTCGGCCAGATATCGCCGGTATGGATGGCGCTGGAGCTCGAGCAGTACCGCCGTGGCGATCCCGGCGCCGCAGCCTATGTCGAACAGCTGCTGGTGCGGCGCGAACTGGCCTTCAATTACGTCCACTACGAACGCGATTACGACCGCTATGCGGCCCTGCCCGATTGGGCC
>JBEPXK010000393.1:0-4280 GCA_041641915.1 Planctomycetota bacterium | reverse complement strand
CCGACAGAGCCCTGTTTTCCGCCGAAAATGGGCCGGAGGCCCGGCGGAAACGCCAGCGAAGCTGGCGAAGGGCGACCGAGGCCGTGGGGGTGTGCGCCGAAGGCGCGAGGGGGCAGCGCCCCCTCTGAAGAAAGCCTCAACCCTGTCCGCCCTCCGCTTGCCCGGGGCTTGCCGGGGGCCACAACCGCGCGATGCGCGCGCATGGAGATGTTGCTGGTCCGGACGGCGCGGCCGCGGTCGCGCCGTTGCCGACCTGGCGGCGGACGCTGGTCACGGTGTGGTCGGCCCAGTTGCTGATCATGACGGCGTTCGGCTTCGCCCTGCCGTTCGTTGCCTACTACATCCAGGACGACATGGGCATCACCGATCGGTCGGAGGTGCGGCATTGGGTCGCCCTGTTCGAGGCCGCGGCGCCGCTGACGATGATGGTGTTCACGCCGATCTGGGGCATGCTCGCCGACCGCTACGGCCGCAAGGCGATGCTGGTGCGGGCGAACATCGGTGCGGCGGTGGTGCTCGCGGGGATGGGGCTCGCGCCGTCGGTGGAGTGGCTGTTGGTCTTCCGGCTCGGGCAGGGGATGCTCACCGGCGTGATCGCCGCGTCGCAGACCCTGGTCTCGACGGCGGTGCCCGACGACAAACGCGGGTTGGCCATGGGCGCGCTGTCGACCTCGATGTTCGGCGGGGTGATGGCGGGGCAGTTCCTCGGTGGCCTGTGCGGCGACTACTTCGGCTACGCGGCCTGCTTCCACGTCTCCGCCGGGTTGGCCTTGTGCGCGGCGGTGGCGGTGGTCCTGTTCGCCGACGAGCGCTTCGTGCGGCCACCGCGCGCGGCGCTTTCGCTGGTGCAGCGGCTGCGCGAGGGCTTCGGCGCGTTGACGCCGGTGCTGCCGGTGATCGGGTTGCTGGCCGGGATCACCTTCGTGTTCACGCTCGAGCGCCCGGTGTTGCCGCTGTTGGTGCAGGAGCTCAATGACGGGCGGCTGGCGGGGACCTCGACCCGGATGGGCGTGCTCGGCTCGGTGGTCTGCCTGGTCGGCATGTGCGGTGGCCTGGCGATGGGCCGGCTCGCCGACCGGTTCTCGCCGGTGCTGCTCACCGCTGTCGCCGCGGTGGGCGGTTGCCTGACCTGTCTGCCGCTGGCCTTTGTCGGTTCGTTTCCGCAGCTGCTATTCTGGCGTGCGGCGTTGATGGTGTTCGTCTCCGGGCTGCCCGCGCTCTACCAGGTGTGGCTCAGCCGCGGTGCGGATGCCAGCCGCCATGGCCTGGTGTTCGGGATGACCGGTTCGATCCGCAGCCTCGGCTGGTTTCTCGGGCCGCTGTGCGGTACCGCGATCGCTGCCTGGACCGGCCTGCGCGGCGTCTTCGTGGTCAAGGCGACGATGATGCTGCTGTTCATTCCCGCTGTGATCGCTGCGGCGTGGCTGATGCGGCGTGGTCACCGGCAACGGGCGGGATGACTGCCGGCGGATCGCCTCAGAGGCCGCGGGTGCGGTTCCAGGCCACGCAATCGGCATAGCGTACGCCGCTGCCGCCGAAGATGTCCAGCGCGCTGCCGAAAGTCAGGTCGATGCGGCCATCCGAGAGTGCAGCGACACGGTCGAGGTCGGCGAGGTCGCGGCCGCCACCGGCGTAGGTCAACGGCCGCGGGCTGCAGGCGGCGAGGTGGGCGACGAGTTCGCCGTCGATGCCGCGGCACAGGCCTTCCACGTCGACCGCGTGGACGAGGAATTCGCCGCAGTAGGGCGCCAGCTGCGCGAGCAACGCGGCGTCGACCCGGTGCTCGGTCAGCGTTCGCCAGCGATCGGTGGCCACCACCCAGCCTGCGCCCGTGCGCCGGCAGCTGAGGTCGATGACCACCCGCTGCGCACCGACGGCATCGGCCAGCGCGCGCGCGCGATCGCTCTCGAGGCGGGCGTCGGGGAACAGCCAGCTGGTGACGATCACCGCTGCGGCGCCGGCCTCGATCCAGCCAGCCGCGTTGTTCGCGTCGACCCCCCCGCCGAGCTGAAGGCCGCCGGGCCAGGCGGCGAGCGCCGCGCGGGCGGCGGCGTCGTTGCCCGCGCCGAGCTTGATCACGTGCCCGCCGGTCAGCCCGTCGGCGCGATAGCGCTGCGCGTACCAGGCCGGATCGCGGTCGCTGGCGAAATTGGTACGCAGCTCCTCCGCCGCGCCGCCGAGGGTGCCGCCGACGATCTGTTTGACGGTGCCGTCGTGGAGGTCGATGCAGGGGCGGAAGCGGGTCATGCGGTGCAGTCTCGTTGCCAGTGGCTCGCCGGCAAGGCCATCGCAGCGACTGGCTGCGATTGCGCGTCTGCACAGCGCGACCATGCTGGGGCCATGCTCGATTGGTTCCGCCTCACCCGGGCCTCAGGGTTGTTCACCGTCGCCAGCAACCTGCTCGCGGCGGTGGCGGTGGCGGTCTACACCCGCAGCCTCGACGAGCGCATCCTTGGGCGCCAGCTCGCCGGCGCGGGTGCCGACGTGCTGTGGGTCATCCTCACCTCCTGCCTGCTGTTGCTCGGCGGGATGATCTGGAACGATCTGGCCGATCTGGAGCGCGACCGTGAGCTCCACCCGCGGCGTCCGCTCGCCGCGGGTCGGATCTCGCCGCTGAGCGCCTGGTTCGCCGGGCTGTTCCTGGTCTCCGGCGCCCTGCTCTGCGCCGCGCCGCTGGGTTACCGCGGGGCCTACGGCGCGGGCGTGGTCATCAGCCTGTCGCTGGTCTATAATTTCCTCACCAAGCAGGTGCCCTACCTCGGCAGCCTGACCATGGCCGCGGTCCGCTTCGCCTATGCGGTGTTCGCGCTGCTGGCCCTGGGGCCGGAGTACTTCGATCGCACGGTACTGGCGATCGTCAGCCTGCTCAGCCTGCGGCCGACCGACGGGCGCTACAACCTGCCGATCTATCCGGCGGCCCTGGGGATCTACGTCTTCGGCGTGACCCTGCTCTCGGAGCTCGAATCGCGGCGCGGGCGGCGCTGCGAGTTGCTGCTCGGCGGGGCGATCGTGCTCGCCGCCTACGGCTACGGCGGGTATCGCCTGCTCGCGGCGCATTGGCTGCACGATCCCCTGCAGCGGTCGTCGTTCTTCGCCTGGCTTGGCGTGCTGGCCTTTCTCGGCGTCGGCGTCTTCGCCTGCTGGCGTTTCCTGCGCAGTTGGCTGCGCGCGGTGCGCAGCGCCCGCAAAGCCGACGTCGGCCCGAGTGTGGGCGTGGCGCTTGGCGGCATGCTGCTGTTCGATGCCCTGTTCGCCGCGAGCGGCCATCCGCTGATCGGGCTGGTCATCCTGCTGCTGTTCGTCCCCTTCGTCATCGCGGCGGCTGCGGTCCGGATGGACTGATGGCCAGCGCGTCGGGAGCACCCATCGCCGCGGTGGCCGCGGAACTCGACCGGCGATGGCCCGACCCCTTTCCCACGCTCGCGCTGCCGGATGCTTGGGACACGCTGGTGGCGGTTATTCTCGCCAGCGGCACCTCCGACACCCGCGCGCGGCACCTGGCGGCCGTCCTGGCCGAGCATTGCACCGGACCGATCGCCTATCGCGAGCGTCCGCCGAGCGACCTTGAACCCCTGTTGACGGGTCTGCCGCGACGACGCGCCCGCGCGCGCGCGATCGTCGAGGCCGCCGGCGCGGTGGTCCGCCATCACGGTGGGCAGGTACCGCTCAGCCACGCCGCGCTCGCGGCCCTGCCCGGCCTCGGACCCTGGCGCGCCGATCGCCTGTTGGCTGAATACGCTGGCCGCCCCGCCCCGCTGATCGACATCGACGTCGCTCGCGTGGTCCGCCGCCTCGGCTGGGTCGCCGGAAGTGGGCACCTTCCGGCGATCCACGCCGCCGTGGCCCAACGCTGCGCGCGAGAGCACTGGATCCAGCGCAGCCTGCAACTGCGCGCCATCGGTCGTGGGCCCTGTCGACCGCAATGCCCGCGCTGCCGGCGCTGCGTGCTGCGCGCGAGCTGTCCGAGTGCTGGGATGGGCTGATGGCGGTGGCTGATGCCCCGCCTCCGGTTGCCGCGGTGGTCCGGTTCTTCTTCGAGAGCGAAGAACGCCAACTCGCGCTACCCCGCGCTCTGGCCATCCCGCGCCTGCACACTCCCGACAGGTCCCACAGAGCTGCAGCAAAGGCTACCAAGGTGGGCCTCCGCCCACAACCCAAGGGTTGCGAGCATAGGGCTCCGGCCCACCTTTGACGGGTCCCTCAGAGCTCGCGCAGCACCTTCGCACGGCAAGAATCGTCGTCAACGGGTCGGCCGACCGAGGGGTGGTTTTCTGCGAAAA
>JBEPXK010000392.1:0-4282 GCA_041641915.1 Planctomycetota bacterium | reverse complement strand
TGGGCGCGGAGCCACGAGCTGCCCAACGCGCGCTCCTGGTGGTACTGGTACGGCTTACCCGACGACACCTAGGCTTGCCAGTCAACGACAACCAGCTTTGCCGGTGCGGTCTCGGCACAGAGCCGAAACGCTCGATGCGGTGTCTCCTCAGCACGCGCCGGCCCGGGGAGACCGCCACGCCGGGCATCTCCGCCCGGCACGCAACGCGCGACGCCGCGCCCGGTGGGGGCGCGGCGTCGCGAGCGGCCGGAACGGTGACGAGTCTCAGTCGCCGAGGGTGGTCGACCCCTCTTCGGTGTCCTCGCGCAGCTGGAGGCCAGAGAGCTGTTCGCGCAAACGGAGCTTGGCGTCTTCGAGATCGTCCTGGTCGGAGAGCTGGATGATCCGTGGCGTGACGAAGATGGTCAGGTCGCGCTGCACCGTCTGCTCGTCGTGGTTGCGGAACAGATAACCGAGCACCGGGATCGATCCGAGCAGCGGGATCCGGGTCTCGGTCTCCTCGGTCGAGTTCGAGAGGATACCGCCGATCACTGCGGTCTCGCCGTCGGCGACCATGATGCTGCTCTTGATTCGCTTGCTGCTGACCTGCGGCAACTGGATCTGCTTGGCGTTGGTCGACTCTTCCGAGAAGAAGGTCTGGAACTCGAAGGTCTCGTCTTTGGCGGTGAGATCGATCGACACGAAGCCGTCATTGGTGATATGCGGCAGTACGGCGATCTCGATGCCGATATCGATCGGGCTGTCCTCGGCCTCCTCAAGGGTGACCTCGGTGCCGGCGTCGGTGGTGGTGGTGGTGGTCTCGGCCCAACGCACCTGGTCGACGATCTCGATCTGGGCTTCGGTGTTGTTGAGGGTGAGGATGTTCGGCGTCTGCACCACCTCGCTGGAATTGAGCGTGTTGAGCGCCTCGAAAGCGAGGTTGCCGCTCATCATCCGGGTGCTGCTCTCCAGCAGGTTCGGCGACTGCCAGTTGTTGGTCGCATTGGCCACATCGCGGGTCGGCCCGACGAAACGGCCGGCATTGGCACTGAAGGGGAAGAAGGAGGTGGCCACGGTGCCGAAGTCCTGGATGTGCAGGTCGAGCGCGCCGGAGAAGCCGAAGTTGAGCGCATCGCTGACGTTGAACTCGACGAACTTCATCTCGATCTGCACCTCCTGGGTGCGGCGGTCGAGTTCGCGCAGGATCTCCACCGCGGCATCCAGGTTGTTCGGCGTGTCGGTCAGGATCAGGCTGTTGGTCCGCGAATCGTGCTCGACCTTGCCGTCATCGCTCATCGCGACGGTGATCAGCTGACTGGCGGTCTCGCCCGGCGTGTAGTTGAGCTGGTAGACGCGCGTCTGCAGATCCTTCTGGACCGAGTCGGGTGTGACCACGCGGATGATGTCGTAATCCTGCTCGATCCAGACATAGCCCATGGCCTTCACGATGACATCGAGCGCCTCGCGCCACGGCACCCCGGTGAGGTTCATCGTCAGGGTGCGATCACCGGACACCTCGTCCGAGATGACGATGTTGACCCCGGCCTGGGCGGCGAGCGCATCGAGCACCACCGTCAGCTGGGCGTTCTGGAACTCCATCCGCACCTTAGGCGGTCGGGTGAGTTCCCAGATACGATCGCTGCGCCTCTCGATCACCATATCGTATTTGCGCGCGATCTGCTCGACGGCCTCCTGCCAACTGACGTTGATCAGCCGCATGGTGACCTTCGGCTGATCCTCTTCGTTGCAGGTGATGTTCATCCCCGAGCGTTGACCGATCCATTGCAGGACCAGATCGAGTGGCTTCTCGCTGACCTCGATGGTCAATGGTCGCGAGGCCTCGGAGCCGGAGACGTTCGCGTCTTCCGCTGCCCCCAACGACAGGCTGGTCGCGAGCACGCAGGCGATGGCAAGGGTAATGCGGAGGTAGCTCATGGAACGGGCCATCCTTGGTCTCTAGTTGTCTTCGCCGTCGGAGCCGATGTAGCGCTGGAAATGGAATTTCCGCTGTCGGTAGGGAAACATGAAATCGACGCGGTTGACATCGATATTGGTGATCACGCAGGACTTGACGCGCTCATCCACACCCAGCGCCTTCGGCTGCCCGTGGATGATGACCAGCGATTCCTGGTCTGCGGCCCAGATGATCCCGTCGACGTCGAGTTCGAGGGCGAGGAACTGGGCCCGCGCCTCCTCGTAGATCTTCTTCTCTTCGGCCTGAACGCGGTAGTTGCGGATCCGCTGGAGCAGCACTGGCAGCAGTTTGCTCTGCTCGCGGTACCTGCTGGCGTTGCGCTCGACCTCATCGATCTTGCGGTCGATCTCGCGCAGGACCTGCTCCCACTGTTCCTCGTTGAAATAGGTCTGGATCCGCGAGACGAGATTGCGCGCTTCCTGCTCGGCCTGCTCGATCGCGTTGAGGCCCGGATCGACCGGGATCTCCGGCGTCTCGGCGACCGGGCCGCCTTCCTCCTGCTCCTCGGCCGCCCGGGCGAGCGTCAGCTCGGCCTGCAGCACCTCGACCAGATCGTAGAACACGTCGCGGCGATCGTCGGGTG
The DNA here is from genome assembly GCA_041641915.1 of Planctomycetota bacterium. Taxonomy (GTDB): domain Bacteria; phylum Planctomycetota; class UBA11346; order UBA11346; family UBA11346; genus SLQH01. The sequence goes on along the minus strand of JBEPXK010000392.1, from coordinate 1,745 downwards.
GATTGGCGAAGCGATAGCGGGTCGCCTGCTCGGCCCGTCGCGCGGCAGCGGCATCGGCATCGTCCTTCACCGCTGAACCCTGCTCGCCTTCCGCGGCGGCGAGAGCGCAGCTCGCCCCGCACCAGGCCAAGACCAGGTAGAGGAAGGCGGTTGCCGCTGGGATGCGTGCGAACGTCTTCATCCGTTGCCCTTGTCGTAGACGTAGGTGACCACCGAGATGTCGAAGGTGTGGGGTTCGCGTTGGATCTGACCGGTAGGGATGTCGGCCTGGACCGAACCCGGCGTGATGTTGATCTGTTTCACCTCCATGAAACGCGGCGCCTTGGCCGGATCCTCGATGGTGTCGAGGTAGAAGAGGAAAGCCGCGAGGTCGCCCTCGAAGGTCATGTCCCAGGTGATGGCCATGAAATCGGACTTCTTCCGCTTCCGGCCCGATCCCGCCCCCTCGTCTTTCACCCGCGACGATCGCTGCTTGAGCTCGCCGAGTTCCGGATCGATGGTAGTCGCGGCGTTCTCCAGCCAGAAGCGCATCTGCGCGACCTCCTTCTCGCTGGGGATCGCGTCTTCCAATTCGCGCTTCTTCTCCTTCAAGGCGGCGAGCCGCGCGGCGACCTTGGGGGCCTGCTTGACCTCCGCCTTGAGTTTCGTGATCTCGGTATCCAGCTCCTCGATCTCGGCGTAGAGCGAGTTGCTGTCGTCGCTCTGGATGAATCCCACCGGATCGAGCGCGGGGTCGGGCCCGAGCTCCTCCAGGGCGCCCATGGTCAGGTAGCCGAAGACCAGGACCACGCCCAGGGGAACCAGGACCAGGACGGCGAGTTGCTGATTGCGGGGCAGGTCGTTCCAAGCCATGACTCAGCCCCCCTTCCCGGCGCCGGAGGTTTTCTTGTCGGTGACCGGGAGCCGCTGCCATTTGAGCGCCATCTGAAGAATGTCGCGTTCGAGCTCTTCATCCCACTGCCACTCGTCAAAGGTGTAGGCGTCCTCGGGCAGGTTCATGAAGCCATGCCGTCGCCAGAACACGCTCTCGCCGACGGTGGCCCAGAAGGCGCGGAGATAGGTGCCGCCCTTGTCGTCCTGGGCGCCAACCATGGTGAAGGTGAAATCGAACGACCAGGGGCTGGCCTTCTGTTTCTTGCCCCGACGACCGGCAGACTTGGCCTCGCGGATGGAGAGGCTGTCGATGCTGACGCGGAACTGTTGCCCGTTCCAATGCTCCGGGTCATCGGGGGCCATGAGCTCGACGAAGTCCCACAGGGTCCGCGCCCAATGCATCTGTTGCCCCTGCAACCCCTCGAGGAAGGCGATCCGCGCTTCGATCTGCTTGATATCCTTCCGCTGCTCTTTGATCTTCTCGACCTGTTTCTCGAGCTTCTCGACCTTGTCCTCTCGCTGATCGACGAGGTCCTTGGCCAAAGGGATGCGGACGTAGGTCAGCCAGGCCCAGAAAGCCACGGCCAGAAGTGCAACCACTGCCCCGGCCAGACCGATCAGGGCGTTCTGCGAGAGCGAAATGCTCGACGAACGCTTCCTGAATTCCTGCGGAAGTAGGTTGATCCGGATCATCGCCGCGCGCTCCCCCGCCCTGGTTGCAGCGTTCTGCGGATTGTTAAGCGAAGTGACATCGTCGTGGCGCCTTCCGTGCTGAGCTTTATGCCACTCCAAGGCATCCGGTGCAAGTGCGCATTCAGGATAGGCCCGGCACCGTTGGTGGTGCAAGCCAAATCTCTCCTTCCGGGTCAGGG
>JBEPXK010000391.1:0-4320 GCA_041641915.1 Planctomycetota bacterium | reverse complement strand
CGAAGAGGCGGTGCTCAACGCCATGTTCCATTCCGGCGGCATGGACGGGCGCTGCGACCGGGTGGCGCCGCCGATCCCGGTGGCCCGGATCGTCGATCTACTCGGCATCGGCCGTCCGGACGGACCGCGCAGCGGGTGAGGGGGAGGGCATGAACGGCGTGATCATCAGCAGCGCAGCGACGCATCAGCACGCCCCGGCCTACGGCTGGGACCACGGCAAGGGCGATGTCTACATGGACCGGGTCGAACGGCTCGAACGCATCGAGGCGGCCCTGGCGCAGACGGGCCTCACCACGATCGGCCCGCGCGCTTTCGCCATGGACGGGATCGCGCGGGTGCATACCCGCGCGTTGATCGCGCACATCGCCTCGTCGCAGGAACTCGCGAGCGACGCGGCGGTCTATCCCTACGTATTCCCGTATCGCAGCGATTTCTGCTCGCCGCAGACCGACCTGCACGAGGCCGGTTACTACTGCTTCGACGTGGGTACGGTGATGCACCACGGCACCTACGCCGCGGCCAAAGCGGCGGCGGACACCGCGCTGGAGGGGGCCGAGCGCATCCTCGCCGGCGAGGCTGAACGCGTGTTCGCGCTTTCGCGCCCGCCGGGCCACCATGCCGATCGCGCCTTCTACGGTGGCTTGTGTTTCTTCAACAACGCCGCGGTCGCCGCGCGTCGGCTCGCCGATCGCGGGCGGGTCGCGGTGCTGGATGTCGACTTCCATCACGGCAATGGCACCCAAGGCATCTTCTATTATGACCCGTCGGTGCTCTACGTCTCGATCCACGGCGATCCGCGGCGCCATTTCCCCTTCCTCTCTGGCCATGCCGACGAGATCGGCGCCGGGCCGGGCGCGGGGACCACACTCAACTACCCGCTGCCGGCGGGGATCGATCTCGACGCCTACCGCCGCTATCTCGACCTCGCGCTCGAGCGGATCGTCGGCTTCGCTCCCCACGCGCTGGTGGTCTCGATCGGCTTCGACACCCACAGCGACGACATCCTCGGCGATGCCCTGTTCCGCTCGGATGATTTCCGCGCGCTCGCTGCGGCGGTATGCGCGCCGGGTCTGCCGGTGCTCGCCTGTCTCGAAGGTGGCTACGACCTGCCAAGTATCGGCGCCAATGCAGTCGCCTTCTGCGAGGGCCTGTTCGCCTGAGCGGTTCTCGGCTCAGCAGGCGCGCACCCGCGCGGCCATCGCCTTCCACAGCACCGTCACCGCGACGCCGGACTCGAGGCCGAGCTCGTGGCAGGACTGCTGGCTCAGCGCGGCGAGGCAGGGCGCGTCGGCGCCGATGTCCACCGTCACCAGGGCGCTGCCCGGTTGCGCTCCGGCGGTGATCGCGCGCACCCGTCCGGGGCAGCGGTTGCGCAGGCTGGTGCCCGTGCCGGGCCCGCGCGCGAGGACGATGTCCTCTGGCCGCAGCAGGACCTCGACCCGGCTGCCGTCGGCCAGGGCCTGCCGCCCGCAGTCGATCCGCAGGCCCGTCGGCCCGTCGCAGTGCACGCAGGCGCCGCCGACGACGGCGTCCTGTTCCAGGCGCCCGTGCAGCGCGAAGACCAGACCGCAGTCGTGTAGCAGGCCGACCAACTCCGGGCGCTGGGCGAGTTCGGCGATGGTGCCCTGGCCGCGGCAGGTGCCGGCCTCGAGGAACAGGATGCGGTCGGTGACACTGAGCAGCTCGTCGAGATCGTGACTGACCATGATCAGCGGGATGCCCCAGGTCTCGCGGATGCGCCGGAGATAGGGCAGGATCTCGCGCTTGAGCCGGTCGTCGAGGCTGGAGAGGGGTTCGTCGAGCAGCAGCAACCGTGGCGCGGCGAGCAGCGCGCGGCCGAGGGCGATGCGCTGGGCCTGACCGCCGGAGCAGGCGCGCGGGCGGCGTTCGAGTAACGGGCCGATGTCGAGCAGCTCGACGACCTCGTCCAGCGCGGGCCCGGCGTTCGGCCTGCGGCCGTAGAGCAGGTTGGCGCGTACGCTCAGATGGGGGAACAACCGGTGGTCCTGGAACACCAGTCCGATGCGTCGCCGGTGCGGCCGCGGCCGTCGCGCGCTCGCGACCAGCGTCTCGCCGTCGACGCGCAGGTACGCGCGCTGCGCGGGAACAAGCCCCGCGAGGGCGTGCAACAGGCTGCTCTTGCCCGAGCCCGAGGGGCCGAAAATCCCGGTGGCCGGGCTGTCGAGCCGGGTGGCGAGGTCGAGTCGGAAGGCGCCGCGACGCAACTGGCAGGCGAGTTCGATCATGCCGCATCCCGTCGCAGCGCGCGGCGCTGCATGTGGCGCTGCAGCAGCTGCGAGCCGGCGAGCGCTGCGAGCGAGAGCAGGACCGAGAGCAGCGCCAGGCGCAAGGCCGCGGGCTCGCCGCCGGGGACCTGCGTCGCGGTGTAGATCGCCACCGGCAGGGTCCGGGTCTGCCCGGCGAGGTTGCCAGCGAGGGTGATGGTCGCGCCGAACTCGCCGACGCTGCGGGCGAAACCCAGCACCAGCCCGGCGACGATGCCCGGCAGGGCCAGGGGCAGGGTCACGTTCCAGGTCCGTCGCCACAGCCCGGCGCCGAGCACCGCCGCCGCCTGCTCCAGGCCGGGGTCAACCAGCTCGATCGCGGTGCGCACGCTGCGCACCACCAGCGGCAGCGCCACCACCGCGGCGGCAAGTACCGCGCCGGCGAAGGAGAAGGCCAGCTCGATGCCCAACCGCTCGAGCACCGGTGCGAACAGTCCGCGGCGTCCGACCAGCAGCAGCAACAGGTAGCCGACCACCACCGGGGTCAGCACCAGCGGCAGGTGGACCAGGGCGTCGAGCAGCACCCGACCGGGAAAACGCCACCGCGCCAACACCCAGCCCAGCGCCACTCCCGGCAGCGCGACCAGCAGGCAGGCGCAGGTGGCCACCTTGCAGGAGAGCCACAGGGCGTCGAGCTCGGCCGGGGTGAACCAGCTCATGGCGCGGCCGGGGGTGGTGGGCCGAAGCCGTGGCGTTCGAGGATGGCGCGGGCCTGTGCGCCGCGCAGCCAGACGAGGAAGGCGGTGGCCGCGGCGCCGGCGGCCGGTGTCAACGCCGCGGGGTAGACGATCGGGGTATGGGTCCGCGGCGGAAGCCGGGCCAGGACGCGGACCGCGTCGCTCGTGTGCGCATCAGTGCTGTAGACCACGCCCCAGTCGACCTCGCCGCGCTCGACCAGAGCCAGGGCGGCGCGGATGTCCTTGGTCGCTATCAGTTGCGGTGCGAGCGCAGACCACCAGCCCAGCGCGCCGAGCGCTTCGCGGGCGTACATCCCCGCCGGGACGTGGCTCGGGTCGCCGGTGGTCCAGGGGCGAGAGCGCAGGTTCGGCGGCAGGGGCGCCGCCGGCGCGCGGTCGACCGTCAACGAGCTGGCGAGCGGAGCGACGAGCACGAGGCGATTGCTCGCGAGATCGACGCGGCTGGTGCGGTCGATCAGGCTGCGTTTGGCCAGGTGGTCCATCCAATGCTGGTTGGCACTGAGGTAGAGCGCGATCGGCGCGCCGTGCTCGATCTGGCGCGCGAGGGTGGAGCTGCTGGCATAGGTCGCTTCCACCGGCGCGCCGCCAGATGCGTGCCAGGCGGCGATCAATTCCTCCATCACCGTGGTTGTGCTCGCCGCGGCGGCAACGATCACCGGCCGCCGCCGCGGCTCGCGGGCGGCGGAGAAATACGTGACTGCGGCGAGGCCCGAGACCAGCAGCAGGACACAGGCGGAGCGGATGGCAACGGCACGACTGGGCATGACGGCTCCCGGCGCGAGCGGATGTTCACCGCGTATTATCGCGATCGGGAAGCGTGATTACCACATCGTTTTTACAGTGACAAAATGGTCGACGGCGAGCTGATCCGCCGCCTCATCAACGAGCGGGCAACGGCCTGAAATGACATTCCCGTCATTTCCAGTCAGAGCCGGCGCGGCAGCGCCGCCAGACCGCTCCGGGCCTGCGCAGCCCGAACTGCGCGGTCCGCAACCGCGAAAAACCACCGATCGCGGCATCTGGGAACGCCCTCTGCGCTCCCACAAACGACCGCTCGCGGGCCCGGGAGCGCCGAGCGCCAGCTCGGCAGAACGGCTCTACGCTGGCGTATCGCCTTGTTCTGCGCATTCCGGATGCGCCCTCCGCACTCCCGCAAACGACCGATCGCGGGCCCGGGAGCGCCGAGCGCCAGCTCGGCAGAACGGCGCCGTTCGCGCAGGCGGCGCCACCTTCACCCGGCAACGCAGAACGCGCCAATCCTCACCCCGGCTTCTTCGGTAGAGAGTGCGCTGTCGCGCTCGTTTTCGGTGCTCATTCCCGCGGCGGGCTTGGCCGGG
>JBEPXK010000390.1:0-4324 GCA_041641915.1 Planctomycetota bacterium | reverse complement strand
GGATCGAGAGCCGGCCTGCTGTAGGCACCGGGCCGTTCTTCGGCGTCCTGGTCGCAGCTTGTCTCGTCGTGGGGACCGGCGGTGGAACCCCATACAGCGCCGCTAACTCAGAAGGCTGCTGTACTGGATCGCCCTCAGCGTCCTGCACCGACGCCTTGGCCAGTGACCGTGCTTTCGGTCGCGTCCACGTCTTCGTTCCGGGCTCCTGCTTGCTTGCGATCCCGTAACGACCGACCGAGTATGGTCGTCTCCACGCTACGGAGGAGCAGATGCTCGAGGTCGACTTGTTGGGCCCACCTGAGGTGACGATCGATGGGTCGCCGATCCGGGTGGACACCCGCAAGGCGATCGCCCTCCTCGCCTACCTCGTCGTCGAGAAGAGCGCGACCCGGGATGCCCTGGCCGGCCTCTTCTGGTCGGAGTCCAGTTCGCAGCGAGCTCGCGCCACCTTGCGGCGGACGCTGTCCGTTCTCCGCGCTGCCGTCGGTCCGGGGATCCTCAATGACGATCGCCACCGCGTAGCAGTTTCCGATCGCGCCACGGTGGACGTCTGGAGGTTCCAGGACAGCACGAGGATCCCCTCCAGCCATGATCACGATCGCACCGCCGTGTGCGCAAACTGCATCCCCCAGCTCCAAGCTGCGTCCGAGGTCTACCGGGGCGACTTCCTCGAGGGATTCTCTGTCCGGGGCGCTCCCGACTTCGAGCAGTGGGCCCGGACGGTCGCCGAGTCGTTCCGGATGAGGGCGGGCGAGGCCTTTCGGCGGCTGGCCATGGCTCATGCTGGTGTCGGCGACTACGAGGCGGCAATCGGCGCTGCGGGCCGATGGGTCGCACTCGACCGGCTGCACGAGCCTGCCTACCGGCACCTCATGCTCATGCAGGCATGGGCAGGCGACCGGCCCGGGTCGATCGAGACCTACCGCCGCTGCGTCGCTTTCCTGGACCAGGAACTGGGTGTCTCCCCGCTGCAGGAAACCTCAGAGCTGTACGAGGCCATCCTGGACGAGGACCTGCCCTCCGCTCCTGCGGCGAGAGATCGCGTCACGCCCAAGGTCATCGACACCGTCGCGGCGAAGGATCTGTTGGATCGCGACGAGGAGTTGGGCTTGCTGAACGAGGCCCTGGGGTCGGTTCCCGATCGCGGACAAGTGGTGGGCCTTACCGGCAGGTCGTGGATGGGCAAGACTCGACTAATCGAAGAGTTCGTCGGATCGCTTCCGAACGACCGGGCGATCTCGGCCGTCGGCAGGGCTTCCCGCGGCGAGCGAAGCCTTCCCTACGGCGTCGTCGTTCAGGTCTTGCGGGAGCTGGCCCCGCACCTCAGGGCTGATGAACAGCCGGAGTGGGTGCTCGCCGAAGTCGGACGGCTCGTACCCCAGCTCAGCAGACGGGACGGTGACGCCTCGTCATCAGACCCGTTCGGTGAGCTGAGGCTGTTCCATGCGGTCGAGACGCTGCTGGGCACGCTCTCCGAGGGGCGTGTGTTGGTCATCGCCATCGACGACGCCCAGTGGCTGGACCCGGCCTCGGCGTCTCTGCTGGCCTACCTGCGGAACAGGATTAGCACGAAACCGATCCTCTTGTTGATCGCCCACGGCTCGGATACGGACTTGACCGAGCCACCGGTGGAGCTGCTGGCCGAGCCCGACACCGTGATCGAACTCCAGCCGTTGACCGTTGAGCAAGTAGCTCGGGTGGCGCGAGAACCAGCGGAGGCCGACTCGATCGTACAGCGAACCGGCGGCATCCCGTTCCTGGTCACCGAGCTTCTCTCGGGTGGCCACGCGCCTGATGGCGAATCCCCGGGCGTCATCAAGTATCTGGAGTCACGGATCCGGGACCTGAGTGAGCTCGCCCGACAGGTGCTGGGCGCGGCCGCTGCCCTCAGCGGAGCGTGCCATGCCAGCCTCCTGCGTGAGGTCAGTGGGCGTGCTGAGGAGGAGCTCGTCGAAGCGGTTGAAGAGCTGGTCGCAGCCGGGCTGCTGCGTGAGTTGCCCAACAGTGACGAGCTCCGCTTCACCCTTGACGCCTTGGAGAGGGTCACCTATGGCTCGATGTCGCTGATCCGTCGACGACTCCTTCACCGACGCGCCGCGGCGGCACTGGCCACCCGCCCTCGGGCCGAGACGGACCCGCAGACTGCGGCCGCGGTCGCCGCGCAACACCAGGCGTCAGGGTCTGCGGAAGCGGCGGATTGGTACCGGCGGGCAGGCGACCTCGCATCCGCCCTGTATGCCTACGCCGAAGCGCGCGACTTCTATGAGAAGGCGATCGCTCTCGGCAGCCTGGACGCCGGTGGGCTCCGTCTCCGCCTGGGTGAGGTGGAGATGGCAACCGGCGACTACGACTCGGCGCTGCACCATCTCAACGCTGCGGCGGCACACCTCGACGCCGCAGACCTCGGTCTGGTCGAACATCATCTCGGCGACGTCCAGCGGCTGCTGGGGCGCTTCGATCTCGCCGAGGAGCACTTCACCCGCGCGTCGGTGGCCCATCCCACCCCGGCATCGCTCTACGCCGACTGGGCATTGCTCCGGCACCGAATCGGAGACGCTGCAGGTGCCCTGGAACTCGCCCAGCGCTCGCTTCAGCTGGCGGAGGAGACCAATGACGACGGCCAGAGGTCGCGAGCGCACAACATCCTCGGCGTTGTGGCGTCCGACGACGTCCTGGCACAACGATCCTTCACTATGGCACTTCGCCTGGCCGGCGACGACGACCAGCTGAGGATGGCGGCACTGAACAACCAGGCGCACCTCGTGGCCGACAGCGGCGACCTCGATGGCGCCGTGAAGCTGGTCGAGGAAGCGATCGCCATTGCGAGGCGAACCGGGTACCGACACCGGGAGGCTGCAGTCCGCAACCACCTCGCAGACCTCCATCACCTCGCCGGGAGGGAAGAGGCGTCGAGGCAGGCATTGACCAGTGCCATCAGCCTGTTCGCCGACGTTGGAGCCGGTGGCCTGCAGCCGGAGGTGTGGCTGCTCAGCGAGTGGTAACGACGTGTGATCTCCCACGCCAGGCCGTCAAAGACGGCCATCACCCCGCGGCAGGCCACGCAGGCGCTGGAGGCCGGCCCGTTCACCCTGCCACATCTTGCCGACCCGTGGCGCGAAGCATGGGCTGCCAGGCTCCGTAGGTGAGCGACCGCCACAGCCACTCGGCCGGGCCGAACCGGAATCGTGCTAGCCACCATGGGCAGACGACCAGCAGCGCCGCCCAGATCCCCAGAACGACGAGCATCGACTCCGCGGCCCCGAGCTGGTCGTACAGGCGGAACCCGGCGAACACGAGCAGCGCCAGCAGGCTTTGCAGCAGATAGGCGCTCAACGCGACGCGTCCCACCGCAGCCAGGCGCCGGCTCGGCCCGACGCGCAGGCACAGCAGCGCCAGAGCGGCAAGGTAGCCCATCGCCAGCAGCGGGACGCCGACTTGCCGCACGAACGTGAGCGCCAGCAGTGTCGTGGCGCTGACCAGCTGCCCAGCTTCGCCGATCACCAGGGTCGCCGGGTCGATCATGGCGAGCAGAGCGTTGAGCGGCAGCCCCACGCCGAGCCCGACGAACGCGGCGCGGCGCAGCAGCGGTCGATGCTCGACCAGGTGGGTGGCGATACCGGCCCGGGCAATCGCGAACCCGAGCAGGAACAGTCCGAGCAGGAACGGCAGTCCCATGAGCTGCCCGATCTGGATGAACACCGACTGCCAGCCGTTGGCGACGATGATCTCCGCGTAGGAGCCCTGGGTGAACGCCTCCAAGGCATGCTCGCCGCCTCCGGCGACGAAGGCCTCGAACGCCTCGGCGCTGGGGTCGTCCGGTGCGTCGTCGAGCTCGGCAGCGCCACCATCACTGGTGAGCATGGCGATGGCGGCGAAGGCCGCGAGCAGTCCCAGCGCCCACCGCAGCGCGGTGCTTGGCCTGACGTTCACGAACGCGAGCAGGATCAGCCCGGCAACGCCGTACACGAAGAGGATGTCTCCGGGGAAGAGCAGGATCATGTGCACCAGGCCGAACGGCAGCAGCCAGGCGTAGCGTCTGGCCAGCAGCCGCCGTGCGCTCCTGCCCGTGGCTACTGCCCGCCCCACGATCATGCCCGCACCCAGCCCGAAGAGGATCGCGAAGCTGGACAGGAACTTGCCGGCGGCGAGCCACGACACGGCCGCGTTGACGACCCGGTCGATCCCACCGCTCGACTCCGGCAGCTCACCCGCCAGCAGCACCCACACGTCCGAGCCGCGCATCAGCATGACGTTGACAAGCAGGATGGCCAGCAACGTGACCCCGCGCACGACGTCGATGATCGGCTTCCGCTCACCACTCGGG
>JBEPXK010000389.1:0-4336 GCA_041641915.1 Planctomycetota bacterium | reverse complement strand
CGCCGCGCCCGCGCTGGTCGCCGCGGCGCTCGGCGCAGAGGTCGAAGAGACATGAGCCGCTCCCGCTCGGATTCGTTCAAGCGGCCGACACGGCGCAAGCACATCTTCAAGGGCGCCGCGGTCGTGCCCGGCATCGCCATGGGCCGGGTGCGGTTGAAGTTCCGCCAGACGCAGGTGCTCTCGGATCTGACCATCAGCGAGGCCGAGGTCGAACCCGAGCTCGAACTGCTCGGCGAGGCGGTGCGCCAGTCCAAGGAACAGCTGCTGGTCGCGCGGCAGAAGGTCGCGCGCGAGATCGGTGAGCTCGAGGCCAGCATCTTCGACGCCCACATCGCGCTGCTCGAGGACCGCAACTTCATCGAGAAGGTGAAAAACCAGGTCCGCACCGAGCTCAAGCCGGCCGAGGTGGTGGTCTCGGTGATCGTGGAAGGCTACTTCCAGGCCTTGAGCGTGGTCGAGGATGAGCACCTGCGCGAGCGCGCGGCCGACATCCGCGACGTGGGCATGCGCCTGCTCGACAACCTGCATCTGCTCAAGCACGACGTCGATGCGGTGGCCAAGGCGATCGACGAGAACGTCAACGCGGGCGACATCATCTTCGCCCGCGAGCTGCTGCCGTCTGACATCGCCACGCTCGAACGCCGGCACGTCTCCGGCGTGTTCGCGGAGGCCGGCAGCACCCGGGGCCACTGCGCGATCATGCTGCGTGCGCTGGGCACGCCGACGGTGATGGGCGTCGAAGGCATCGCCCAGGTGCTGCGCGACGATGATTTCGTCATCGTCGACGGGTCCTCGGGCACGGTCTTCCTCAATCCGCGCAAGGATGTGGTCGAGAGCTACAAACAGACCCAGCGCGATTTCGAGAGTTACCAGAGCCTGCTCAACGAAGAGGTCGAGCTGCCGCCGGTGACCACCGACGGTCACCGCGTCGGCATGTACACCAACGTCAGCAAGCAGACCGAGATCGGGCTCGGCCACCTCTACAAGATGGACGGCGTCGGCCTCTATCGCACCGAATTCGGGCTGATGGTCCGCCCGAGCTTCCCCGACGAGGACGAGCTCTACCGCATCTACCGCGACATCGTCAAGGCGATGGACGGCAAGCCGGTCACCGTCCGCACGATGGATATCGGCACCGACAAGAAACTCCCGTACATCAAGACGCCGTACGAGGAGAATCCTGCGCTGGGCCGGCGTTCCTTCCGCCTGGCGATGGAGCTCGACGAGTTCCAGGTCTGTCAGCTGCGGGCGATCCTGCGCGCCGCCCATTATGGCGATGTGCGGGTGATGTTCCCGCTGATCACGGCGGTCGAGGACATGCGCATGGCCAAGCGGCTGATCCGCCTGGCCTGCCGCCAGCTCGACGAGGCCAAGCGGCGCTACAACCCCGATCTGCCGGTCGGGATGATGGTCGAGACGCCGGCCGCGGCGATGAGCATCGCCAAGTACGTGCGCGAGGCCCAGTTCTTCTCCGTCGGCACCAACGATCTGATTCAGTACACCTGCGCCGCCGACCGCGACCAGGTCGAGGTCTCGCATTGGTACAAGGGCTACAACCCGGGCATGCTGGCGCTGCTCAAGCACACCGTCGAGGAGGCCAAGGCCAACAACCGGCCGATGAGCATCTGCGGCGAGATGGCCGGCGATCCGTTCTACACCATGTTCCTCGTCGGCATTGGTGTCGAGAGCCTGTCGATGGCGCCGCCGCAGATTCCACTGGTCAAGAAGATCATCCGCTCGATCAACACCGCCGGCGCCCAGCGTCTGGTCGATCGCGCGATGCAGCTTGGTTCGATGTCGCAGATCTCGGAGCTGTTCCAGACCACGGTCGAACGCATCCTCGGCCGCGACATCGGCGTGTGGACCCGCTCGCAGCGCCTCTGAGCCGCCCGCCCGGCCAATCCCCGGGATCCAGTCACAGGAGCAGACGATGGATGACCGTACCCGTGCCCTGGTCGAAGCCTTCACCGCCCGTTTCGGCGCGCCGCCGATCGCCGGCATGCGCGCGCCCGGGCGCGTCAACCTGATCGGCGAGCACACCGACTACAACGACGGCTTCTGTCTGCCGATGGCGATCGAGCGCGACATCCGCATCGCCCTGCGCCCGCGCGATGACGACCAGGTACGTGCGGTCGACATCAACATGGACAGCGGCGGCGAAACCAGTTTCACGCTGTCAGCGGACATCCCCAAGGATCCGGCCGTGCGCTGGGCCGATTACCTCAAGGGCTGCGCCCAGGTGCTGATCAAGGACGGCCTGGGCTTGCGCGGCTGCGACCTGGCGCTCTCCGGCGACGTGCCGTTGGGCTCGGGGCTGAGCTCTTCGGCCGCGCTCGAGGTCGCGACCATGCTCGCGCTGCTGCGCGCTGCGGATTGCACCCTCGGCGCCGAGCGACTCGCCCGTCTGGCCCAGCGGGCCGAGAACGAATACGTCGGCACCAACTGCGGCATCCTCGATCAGCTGGCCAGCGCCTGCGGCATGGAAGGCAGCGCGATGCTGATGGACTGCCGCAGCCTGGCGCTGAGCCCGGCGCCGTTGCCGGATGGGGTGCGGATCGTCATCGCCGACACCGGCAAGCGGCGTGGCTTGGTCGATAGTGCGTACAACGAACGCCGCAGTCAGTGCGAGGCCGGCGCCACGGCCCTCGGCGTCAGCCACCTGCGCGACCTCGACCTGCACGCGCTGCACCGCGCCCGGGCCGAGGGTCGGCTCGACGAGCTCAGCGCGCGGCGCTGCGAACATGTGGTGGCCGAGAACGGCCGCACCCTCGCCGCCGCCGCCTGCCTCCACGCCGGCGACGCCGTGGCCCTGGGTCAGCTGATGGATCAGAGCCACGCCGATCTGCGCGATCGCTTCGCCGTGACCTGTCCCGAACTCGACGACATGGTCACCATCGCTCGTGGTCTGCCGGGTTGCCTCGGCAGCCGGATGACCGGCGCCGGTTTCGGCGGTAGCACCGTCAGCCTCGTGACCGCAGCGGAGGTCGACCGCTTCATCGCCGCGCTGATTCCGGCCTACCGTCAACGCCACCAACTGCCGGCCGAGGCCTTCGCCACCGGTGCGGCACCCGGCGGTGGTGTGCTGCGGGTGGTCTGATGGCCGGCGTTCCGGCAGAGCGGCAACGGCGCGCCGGAAGGTGGGGCGGATGAGCCGACGCACTCCGTGGTACGACGCCGGTCTCCAGTTCTCATGTCAGCGTTGCGGTAATTGTTGTGGTGGCGCGCCGGGTTACGTCTGGGTCTCAGAGGCCGAGATCGTGGCCATGGCCGAGGCCCTCGGCGTGGACGCGGCCGACTTCCGGCAACGGTATACCCGCAGCGTCCACCGGCGGGGCGTCAGCCTGGCCGAGCAGCCCAACTACGACTGTGTGTTTTTCGAGCCCGGCCGCGGCTGCCGCGTCTACGCCGCGCGGCCGCGCCAGTGCCGCACCTGGCCGTTCTGGCGCGTGAACCTGATCAATCGCGGCAGCTGGGAGTTCGCAGGGGAGTCTTGTCCGGGCATGGGCACGGGGCAGGATTACGATCGTGATCGGATCGAACGCATCAGCGATGACGACGGATTGCCATGAGCCGCCCCGCCGATGATGCCGAGCTGGCCCAACGGGCCAAGGATGGCGACGAAGGTGCCTACGCCGAGTTGGTCCAACGCCAGGCGCCGCGGATCGCCGCGTATCTCGGCACCCGCATCCGCCGGCCGGAGGTGGTCGACGCCCTGCTGGTCGAGACCATCGACGCCGGGTGGCGCTATCTGCACAAGTACCGCCCGCCGCAGTCGCTCTCGGCCTGGTTCCGCGGACTCGCGGCCGAGGTGGCACGGTTCTGGCGCCGCGAACATCCCGATGAGCCCTTGCGTGGTCCATTTCCACGCGAGCGCTGCGGGCCCGACGACGACCCCGAACTGCTTGCGCGGGTCCATGCGGCGCTCGAGGCGCTCGACCAGAAGCTGCGCGGTGCGCTCGAACACCGCTTCCGGGGCGGGCTGGAGGGCGCTCAGCTCGCCGATGCACTGCATCTGGATGCGAGTGCCGACGCCGAACGCCTGGTCGAACGTGCGATCGCCGCGCTCGCGCGCGCGTTGGCCGGACAGCGCGAGTCGCCGTGATGCCGGTCAGGCGACGCCTGCTGGCGGCGTGCCTCGGCGTGGTGGGACTGACCGCGGTCGCCCCGGCGGCTGAATCGCCTATCCTCGCCGCCGCCGAGCGCGCCTTGGACGCCGGGCGGGCCCACGAGGTGATCTACCTGCTCGCGCAGCGGCCCGAGTCGGCCGCTCCGGGTCGGGAGCGGTTGCTGTTGGCCGCGGCCCGGCTCGCCCTCGGCCGACCGGCCGCGGCGCGGG
>JBEPXK010000388.1:0-4352 GCA_041641915.1 Planctomycetota bacterium | reverse complement strand
CGATGAGCGGCACGCCCCGGCTCGCGGCGTGTTCCCAGGCCCAGGGCCCGTCGCCGCGTTGCAGGCGCACGGTGCGCCAGGGCGGGGCCGCGGCGCTGGCGGGACTACCGATCCACAGGTCCAGCGGCGGTGAGACGACGCGGTGGGTGCCGTCCTCGGCCACCGCGTAGAGCCGATGCGCGCCGGGGGCGGGGTCGTCCCATCTCCAGCTGCGGACGCCCGCGGGAAGCGCCGCCAGGACCTGCGTCAGGTGATACGTGTCGAGGCTCATGCCGACGCGGTAGAGCGTGATGGTGAGCGCATCGCCATCGGGATCCAAAGCGTTGAGCGCCAACGATACGCTGTTGCCGGTGCCGGCCCAATAGGAGGCGGCCGGCGCCACCCAGCGCAGGAGCGGCGCGCGATTGCCGCTGAGCACCAGATCGGCGATCGCCGGGGCGCTCAGGGCGCTGGCGTAGATGCGCAATTCATCGTAACGGCCGGGCAGGCCGGCGCGCTGCGGACCCGCGGGTCCGGCGAGGGTGAAGGCGGCGCGCGTGGTGCGCAGGGCCGGTGGCACATCCGCGGTGGTCGCGGCGACCTGGCTGCCGTCCCGGTAAAGCGTCAGCCGGCCGGCATCGCCGTCGTAGACCACGCCGAGGTGCGTCCACGCCCCGGCGACAAGGGGAGTGGGATCGGCAACGCTGCAGGTCGTCTCGGCGCCGTGGCAGGTCATCACCACATGCCCGTCGACCAGCTCGAGGAGCCAGCCGGGGTCCGCCTCGCTGTGCCGGCCGAGGATCAGGCGCGTGCCGTCGATGGCATCCGGGCGCACGGCCACGCACCAGGTGGCGGCCTCGCGTAATTCCAGGGTCTGCAGGCCGTCATCGACGGCGCTCAGGTGGGCGTCGGTCGCATTGCAGGCCACGGCCAGGCCGCGGTAGCCGAGCGCCCAGTCGACGCGCCCATGCGCCGCGAGCACCGGCCCGTTACCAGGGCGGGTACGGCGCAGGCCGCGCGCCTCGTCGAGCGGCCAGTAGGCGCGGCAACGCTGCGTCGCTTCACCGACTTCCACCGCGACGCGCTGGCTGGTCACAGTCTCGAGCCCGTCGCTGACCTCGACCGCGAACTCGTAGGTGCCGGGCACCGACAAGCCGGTGACGGTGGTCGTGGCCGCCAGCGGGGTGGCGTTGGCGGCGATGGACCACTCGCGATTGTCGACCACGAAGCCGTTCGGCCAGCTGCGCAGCAACCAGAAATACGAGAGCGGAAGTGGTCCGTCGGCGTCGCTGGCGTCGACGGCCAGACGCACCGGGGCGCCAAGCGGCGGGTTGTCGGGCAGCGCCGTCGGTGGCGCGGTGATGGCGGGGGCCTCGTTCGCATCGGCGAGCACATGCAGGTCGAACGTCGCGGTTGTCTGGTTGACGCCGTCGTCGCTGGTGAAGGTGAGCCGCACCTGCGTGCCGCTCGTGTCCGGAACCGGCACGGTGCAGTCGAAGTAGGTGCCGGAGGTCCTGCGGCTCAGCACGACGCTCGCGGCCGGCAGCAGCGCTTCGTCGCTGCTGGTCACCGTCACCGTGATATCGGCCGGATCGACGGTATCCTCGTACTGCTGGATGACCACCACGGCGGCGAAGTCGCTGCCCGCCGGTTGCCAGGTGCGCCAGTGCGGGCGCAAGGGATAGCGGTCCTCCGGGCGCACACCGAGGGTCGGCGGCACCCTGCTGGCGGCGGGCGTGGCGTCGACGGTGACCAGGAAGGAGCGTTCGGTGGTCGCTTGGCCGTCGCTTACCGCGATGGTGATCGTGCTCTGGCCGCTGAGGGTCGGCACCGGGGTGGCGACGATATGGCACGCCGAGCCGTCCCGACTCAGTTGGAGGCGCGCGCGCGGCAGCAGCACCGGGTCGCTGCTGGAGAGCGTGACGTGCAGGGCATCGGCGTCGGTATCGGCATCGCCGATGGTGAAGCTCACCGGCGATGTCACGCTCGCCTGGTCGATGGTCACATCCGCCGGTTGCGTACAGGTGGGCGGGCTGTTGCCCCCGCTGGGCGCGACCACCAGCGCCTGCCGCAGCAGCTGGCGCGTCCCGTCGGCCTGCACGGCGGCGCTGATGATGTAACGGCCTGGCTGCGCCCAGCTGTGCGCGGCGCTGGTGCCGCCGTCCTCGTGCGCGTTGTCGCCCCACTGCCAGGTCACGCGCGCCGTGCCCGGCGCGCCGACGATGCTGGCGTCGACGGAGCTGCCGACGCTGGTGCTGTGCGAACCCAGCTGCAACTGCGCCGTCCAGTCTGGCGCCAGCGCACGTTCGAGGACCAGATCGGTGACCGAGACCTGACCGCTGGCTTCACGGTCGCTGCGCAGGCGCAGCGACCGCACCGCCGTCAGGTCGATGCGGTCGAAGGCGGTCAGCGGGACGCGCAGCTGGTGGAACATGATCTTGGGATGCAGCCAGGTATCACCGCTCGCGGCCGGGTAGCGCAGCGCTCCAGCGCCGTGATCGGACAGGGCGACGCGCTGGGTGGTGCCGTCGGCGTCGCGCAGCTCCAGGCTCAGGTCTTGTGGGGTGTCGGCCGGGTTGATGGAATCGGTGAAGTCGATGGCGACGCGCAGGGCGAGGTGGGCGAAACCCTGCCAATCGGCGTCGCGTGCCGGAATATCCTGCTGCCAGCTGCCGTCGCCGTCCCAGCGCAGCAGCAGGTGGCGCAGGCCCGGCGTGCGCGGATAATCCCAGTGCGGCTCCTTGTAGAATGTCTTCCATGTGTAGTAGGGAGGCGAGTCGTCGTGCACCAGGCAGTCGGGCTGCGGGTCGCCGCCGCCGAAGGTCGCGGCTGCCAGATCGCCGGTGGCCCTGGCGTCGCCGTCGGCGTCGCCGCGCGTCGCCTGATCGCGGGTCAGGGTGGAATTGATGCGCAGTCGCGCGTCGACGCCCGGGTAATACGAGGCCTGCGCGTCGATATCGGCGATAGGCGCGGGCAGGTCGCCGGCGAGCACCGGCAGCCAGCGCTGATCGTCGAGCAGGTACTGGCGCAGGAAGGCCGTGCACCAGGCGGCGGCGACCGCGCGCTGCGTGCTGCCGTCGATGGCATAGCTCGGCGTCGGGCCGTCGCGCGAGGCGCCGGGAGCGAAGACGTCGGGATCCCAATACGTGTTGAACTGGTTGTGGTTGCCGCCCTGCAGCGTCAGCAGATGGCGCGGTTGCGGGTCGCCGGCGCGTGCGTCGTCGTAATGGTGCACGCCGCCGAGATCCCCGACATCACCATCAAGATAGCCGAGGATGACGCCCACCGGCACGCCGCGCAGCGGCTTGCGGATCAGGTTGCCCGGGGCGATCGTCAGCACCGCGCGCAGACCGGCGTCCTCGCCCAGGTCCTGCAGCAGGCGCGTCGCCGCCACCACGCCGGTGCCGCCGCGCGAATGGCCGACCAGGGCGATACGGTCGAGATCGACCGCACCGCGCAGGCGTGCGCCGAAGGGGGCCACGCTGCCGCTGTTGGCCTGGCGCCAGAAGGCCAGGTGGGCGCGCAGCAGTCGCGCGCGCGCCTCGCTGCCGCCGTCGTCGAGATTGTCATCCTGGTAACCGAAACCGGCGATGCGCACCGAAACGACGATGCAGCCCTGACTCGCGAGGCGCTCGGCCAGCCAGCCGTAGCCGAGATGGTTGGGCAGCGGCGCTTCGCCGGGTTTGGGCGGCCAGTCCGGATAGTAGGGTACCGCCCCGGTTTCGATATCGTAGGCCACGCTGTGGCGCCCGTGCGCGATCAGCACCAGCGGGAAGGGCCCGGCGCCGAGTTCGGCCGGCCGGTACACGGCGGCGGTGAAATCGATGGTCAGGTCGTGCGCCGGATCGCGCCAGGCCTGGAAGCCGAAATCGTACCCCTCCTCGATCACGGTGAACGGGCCCGGCTCGTCGGGCGCCGCGGCCGTCAGCGGGGCGGCGCAGACCAGCATGAGCAGGGCGAGGGCGGTGGGGAGCGGGGACCGGAGTGCCATGGCGGGTCTCCGACGGGAGGGTGTGGCCTCGCGTCCTGACCGTTCAATGTGCATGCATGGCCGTACGCCTGAAGCGCCGACGGTGGCGAATGCGGGCGTCGGGTGATGCACGGTGCACGGTGCATCGGCGCGCGAGCGGGTCCCTGCTTGTGGCGCGGATCACCTGGTCGCGTGCAGGGCGACCAAGGTGCGCCTCCCGGCTCGGGCCACTCACGTCATCGCGTGAGTCCTCGTCTGCGGGAACGTCAATGCTCGGCGCGGTCCACGGCCCAGCCGCTTAGTGCCTCGATTGCTTGTGACAGCGACAAAAAACAACGTTTTGAAACAGACGCTGTCACAAGCCGTCGAGGCACAGGGGGTTCGGGGGACGAAGTCCCCTGAT
>JBEPXK010000387.1:0-4363 GCA_041641915.1 Planctomycetota bacterium | reverse complement strand
CAGAATTGCTACGAGCATTCGTTGGGCATACCCTGGTTGATGGCCGGTCCCGGCGTGCCGGTCGGACAGACCTGCGATGCGCTGGTGCAGAACGTCGATATCCTCCCGACGATCTGTGCGCTGTGCGCGTTGCCGGTGCCGGCGAGCGTCGATGCGGGCCGGAGTGTTCTGCCCTCGTTGCACGGCGAGACGCAGCAGCACCGCGCGTGCGTCTACTCCGTGTTCATGGACTTGCAGGCGAGCTTGCGCGAATCGCGGTGGAAGCTGATCCGCTCCTACGTCGGCCAGGGCGTGAGTACCGGTGGGCGTGGTGTCGATCGCTTGCAGCTGTTCGATCTGGAGGCAGACCCCTGGGAAATCGATGACCGGAGCCGCGACCCGGGCCAGGCCGAGCGGGTGCACGCAATGCAGCAGGCCATGCGCCAACGGCAGCACGAGCTCGGCGATCCGCTGGCGCAGCGCGAGCTGCTGCCGGTCTGAGCCGCGATAACACGGTGCCCGGGCGAGCCTTGTCGGCCGGGTGCCGGGCGCAATGCTGCCACGATGATCGATGTCGTGGAACGAACGGATTGGCAACGGCGCCGCGATGTGATCTCCGTCGACCGGGCCGATCACCTGCGGGGGATCGAGGCCGACGCGGTGGTGTTGGGCGATGTGGCCAGTTGCGCCGTGTGGTGGCGCGCGGTGCCGCAGCAGGAGGGCCAGCGGCTCGGCTGTATCGGCCAGTGTGCGTTCGACGGCCCCCAGGCCGGCGCGGTGCTCGCCGCGGCGCGCGCGCAGCTGGCCGCGCGCGGCTGCACCCGTGCGCTGCTGCCGATGGACGGCAACACCTGGCGCGCCTACCGCTTCGTGGTCGACGGCGACGGTTCGCCGCCCTTCCTGCTCGAACCGAGCAACCCGCCGTCCTGGCCCGAGCTGGCGCTCGCGGATGGCTTCGACGTCTGCGAACGCTACATCAGCACCGTGCAGACGCCGACGGACGCCGATCCGCGCCTGGAGCGGACCGAGCGGCGGCTCGCCGCGGCGGGGGTGCGCATCCGCCCGGTCGACCATGCCCGCCTGCGCGAGGATCTGCTGGCGGTGCATCGGCTCAGTCTGCAGGCCTTCGCCGGCAACGTGCTCTACACGCCGCTCGCG
This sequence comes from Planctomycetota bacterium, assembly GCA_041641915.1. Classification (GTDB taxonomy): domain Bacteria; phylum Planctomycetota; class UBA11346; order UBA11346; family UBA11346; genus SLQH01. The sequence continues at coordinate 3,226 of JBEPXK010000387.1, read as the reverse complement.
GCAGTGGAGTTCCTCGCCCAGTACCTGCCCTACGGCGAGCGCATGGATCCGGACTTCGTGCTGCTGGCGGAGGATGCGCAGGGGGTGTGCGGCTTCGTGTTCGCGCTGCCGGACCTGCTGCAGGCGGCGCGCGGGGCGGCGGTGGATACGCTGGTGGTCAAGACGCTGGCGGTGCGACCGGGCCGCGCGATCGCGGGGTTGGGCACGGTGCTGGTCGAGCGGGTCCAGGCGGCTGCGCGCGCGCGCGGCCTGCCGCGTGCGATCCACGCGCTGATGCACGCGGCCAACGTTTCGGCCAACATCGGTGCGGCCTCGGTGATCCGGCGCTACGCGTTGTTCGCCCGGGATCTGCCATGAATCTGGCCGCGCTGCTGCAGGTTCAGGTCGACGCGGCGGGGAAGCGCCCGGCGTTGATCCACGGCGCCGCCTGGTGCAGCTTCGCCGGGTTGGAGGACGCCAGCGCCCGCGGCGCGACGCTGCTGGAGCGACTCGGGGTGCGGCCCGGCGATCACGTGCTGGTGCTCACGCCCATGGGTCTGCCGCTGTACGAGGTGCTGTTGGCCTGTTGGCGCCTCGGCGCGGTGGCGCTGGTGGTCGATCCCGCGGCCGGCGCCGGAGCCTTTGCGCATGCGGTCGAACGGCTGCAGCCGCGCGTGTTCATTGGCAGTAGCACAGCGCTGCTGCTGCGCTGGCTGCGCCCGGTGCTGCGACGGATTCCGCGCGTCCTGGCCACCGGTTTTCCCTGGTGGTACGGGCGCTGGGCCGGCTACCGACGCCATCCGCCGCAGCGCGGGATCGCCCCGGTCGCGCCCGACGCGCCAGCGCTGATCACCTTCACCTCCGGTTCGACCGGTGCGCCCAAGGGCGCCGTGCGCAGCCACGGTCTGCTGGCGGCGCAACACGCACTGATCGCCCGGACGCTGGAGCACCAAGCGGGCGCGGTCGAGATGGCGACGCTGCCGATCTTCGCGCTCGCCTCGCTCGCCTCGGGTATGACCACGGTGATCCCGCCGGTCGACCTCGGTCGCGTCGGTCGGGTCGCGCCGCGCCCGGTGCTCGCGCAGCTGCACCGGCACGGCGTGCGCAGCGCCACGGCCTCACCAGCCTTCTTCGCCCGTCTGCTATCAGGCGCGCCCCTGCCCTTGCGCCGCGCTTTCACCGGCGGGGCACCGGTTTTTCCCGGTCTATGGGCGCGGCTCGCCGCGGCGCTGCCAGCCGGCGAGGCGGTGGCCGTCTACGGCAGCACCGAGGCCGAACCGATCGCGCACGCCGCATTTTCGACGGTGAGCACGGAGGATCTCGCCGCGATGGCCGCGGGGCGCGGCCTGCTCGCGGGCCCGGTGGTGCGCGAGACCGATTGTCGCATCCTCGCCACGCGCGCGGGCGAGCCGCTGGGCCCGCTGAGCGCCGGGGCCTTCGCCGCGGCGGGGTGCGCGCTCGGCGAGCCGGGCGAGATCGTGGTCGCCGGTGCGCACGTCCTGCCGGGCTACCTCGACGGGGTGGGCGATGCGACGAGCAAGATCGCGGTCGATGGCCGGCGCTGGCATCGCACCGGCGATTGCGGTTTTTTCGATGCGGCCGGCCGGCTGTGGCTGCTCGGCCGTCAGCGCGCGGTGATCACCGATGACCATGGTCGCTGTCATCCCTTCGCCGTCGAGGCCGCCGCCTGCAGCCGCGCGGGTATCCGCCGCGCGGCCTGCGTCGGGCGCGGCGGCCGGCGGGTGCTGGTGGTGGAGGGCGACCCGGTCGCCGTGGAGCTGGATGACCTGCGGCGTCGCTTCCATCTGGACCGCATCGTGCCGTTGCGTATCCCGCTGGATCGACGCCACAACGCCAAGGTCGATTATCCCGCGCTGCACCGCATGCTGGATCGTCACGGGATCGGAGAGACGCCGCCATGACCATCGACGCCGCCCACCTGCGCCGCCTGGTCGCCGAGTTCACCGGCGATCACAGCCTGGAGGAACTCCACGCGCGCTTGCAGCCGCATCACGAACGGCCGGCGCGCCTGCCCACGGCGCCCGATGATCGCGCCGGCCGCTGGCGCGCGTTGGCGGCCGATCCCGCGGTGCAGGCGGTGCTCGATCAGGCCGACGACGCCGTTGACGCGGCGAACATCGAGAATCGCATCGGCCGTATCGCGCTGCCGCTCGGCGTCGCCGGGCCCCTGCGCGTCAACGGCCTGCACGCCCAGGACGATTACTGGTTGCCGCTGGCGACCTCGGAGGCGGCGCTGGTGGCGAGCGTGCATCGCGGCTGCGCGGCGCTGGCGCGCGCCGGTGGGGTGCGGGCGTTGGTCCTGGCCGAGGGGGTGGCGCGCTCGCCGGTGTTCCTGTTCGACGACCTGGCCGCGGTGGGGCGTTTCGTCATCTGGTTGGTGGAAGAAGAGGAGGCGCTCAAGCGCGTGGCCGCCGGCACCACCCAGCATGGCAGCCTCGACCAGATCCGCGTCAACGCCGAGGGCAACCACGTCTACCTGCTCTGCATTTATCGCACCGGTGACGCCGCCGGGCAGAACATGGTCACCATCGCCACCCAGGCGGTGTGCGAGTACATCGTCGCGCACGCGCCGGTCAGCCCGCGGCACTGGTTCGTCGAGGGCAACGCCAGCGGCGACAAGAAGGCGACGGCGCAGAGTTTCTCCTTCGTACGCGGGCGCAAGGTCGCCGCCGAAGCGGTGCTGCCGGGCAGCGTGATCGCACGCTATCTGCACACCACCGCCGCGGAGATGGAGCGCTATTGGCGCTGCTCGGCCGTCGGCGGCGTGCTCACCGGTTCGATCGGTGTACAGGGCCACTACGCCAACGCGCTCGCCGCGCTGTTCCTCGCCACCGGACAGGACGCAGCCTGCGTCTCCGAAGCAGCGGTCGGCGTGACCCGTTTCGAGGTGGTCGCGGATGACGCGCTCTACGTGGCGGTGACCCTGCCCAACGTGATCGTCGGCACCGTCGGCGGCGGCACCGGATTGCCGAGCCAGCGCGCGTGTCTGGAATTGATGGGCCTGGCTGGCAGCGGCCACGCCGCGGCCCTGGCCGAGGTCTGCACCGCCGCGGCGCTGGCCGGAGAGATCTCGATCATCGGTTCACTGGCCGCCGGGGATTTCGCCGCGGCGCACGAACGCCTGGCCCGGCACCGGCGCGACGAGCAGGCGCATGGCTGAGGCGCCTGCCCCTGACCCGGTGCCCGATGCCGTCGGCGTGCCAGCGCCCGGCGCCGCGAGCGCGCC
>JBEPXK010000386.1:0-4394 GCA_041641915.1 Planctomycetota bacterium | reverse complement strand
TGAGCGCGGTGAGCCGCCGCCGGGTCCGCTGCAGGCCGGTGCGGTCGCCCATATGCTCCATGCAGGGGTAGAACTGCTCGACGCAGTAGATCGCCCAGCAGGCGAGCATCACCGAATCGCCCTTGTGCGCGTTGCCGACCTGGTCGAGCGCGTCGTTCCAATCGGCCTTCATGATCAACGGCAGCTTGCGCTTGCTGAACTGTTTGAAGAACCACTCCAGCCCGGTCATCAGGTGCTCGTAGATCGTCGCCGGCGGCTTCGACGACATCCCGCTGACGCAGGTGGCCGGATCGACCCACTGGGTCTTCTCCTCGAGGATCGAGAAGTCGCCGGTCTCCTTGACGTAGCGCGCGAGGATGAAGAAGGGGTTGATCGGATCATCGCTGTGGAAGGTCCGCGTGCCCTGCATGCTGACGAAATTGCCGCCGTGGGCGTAGTCGCCGTCGTCGAACTGCCAGATCATGATCCGCTTGACGATGTGGTCGCGGACCCAGCGCGGATCCTGCGGCAGGCGCGAGGCCGCGTCCTGGCAGGCGTCGCGGACGCCGAAATTGTAGATGCCCGAGTAGCAGTAGCCGGTGTTGCGGTTCCACCAGCTCAGGTTCGAGCCCTGGTACTTGTACCACTTGTTGACCACCAGATCGAGGTCGGGGTCGGGGGTCTCGACCTCGGGGCTCGCGGCGACCTTGTCCCAGTAGGCCCGCATGTTGGCGAAGGCCTTCTTCGCCCCGTCCACGCTGCCGTACTTGCGCAGCAGCGCTCCGGCGCTGCGCTTCTCCGCCGGGATCGCGCCGAACACGATGACGTAGTCCTTGCTCTGCCCCGGCTTGAGCGTGATGCGGTGCTGCAACGCTTCGCAGGCGTCGCGCCCATCGGCCAGCTGGCCGCTCAGGCGCCGCGCCTGCAGCGCCTGCGGGTCGCCCAGATCGCGGTACGGCCCGACGAACTCCTCGCGGTCGCCCTCGAAGGCGGCGACCTTCTCTGAGGAGGCCATGAACACGGCCTTGTCGAAACCGATGTTGTTGGCGTCGCTGTTCGCCGCCTGCCAGCCGCCGAGGTACTTGACCCACTGCGTCGAGCGGGTGTACAGCACCTCGTCACGGAATTCCTGACGGTTGAACAGCAGGTAGAACTCGCGCCAGCTGGTGTCCTCGAACCAGTTGCCGAGCGCGATCTCGGCGTAGTTGGTCGCGGTGAGCTTGCGCGTCTTCTTGCTGGTGTTGGTCAGCCGCACCATCCAGATCTCGCACGGATCGCCCACGTCTTCGCCGGTGGCGGTGCGCGCGTCGGGCATCGGGGTGAAGTAGGTGATCGAGGCGTCGATGCCGTGGTTGGAGGACTCGATGGTGTTGTAGCCCAGGCCGATGCGGCAGCGCCAGGCATCCAGCGGAAAGGTCGGGGGATAGCCGTTGGCCGACCAGGCCTCGCCGGTCTCCTCGTCGCGCAGGTAGACGAACTTGCCCACGGTGTCGCGGGGAACGCCATCGATGTGCCAGCGCGAGATCCGCGCCACCGTCGGGTTGCCGAGGAAGGAGTAGCCGCCGCCGAGGTGCGAAGCGACGTAGCACCACGCGCCGTTGGAGAGCACGTTCATCCACGGCCGCGCGAGCAGCGGCTCCTCGAGCACGTACTCGTTGCCATCCTCAGAAAAATTACCGTAGTCGGTGGGCTTCATGCTCACTCCTGTTGCCGGGGTATGCGGCTGCGCGGCGTCGCGCACAGCGCAAATCCTGTTGCCAGATCCGGACGTGCAAGGAAAGTCGGCTGGTGCGCAGCACGCGTGGACGCGAGGGGGCACCATGGCCGATGTCGAGGTCGATCTGCTGGTGATCGGGTCGGGGCCCGGCGGCGAAGGCGCGGCGATGGCCGCGAACAAGCTGGGGCTCTCGGTCGCGCTGGTCGAGCGCGACCCGCTCGTCGGCGGTTCGTGCACCCACCGCGCGACCATCCCGTCCAAGGCCCTGCGCCAGCTGGTCAGCCAGTACCTCGAGCTGCAGAACTGCCCGATGGTCGGTGGCGATCTGCGGCTGCGCCGGCTGACCTTCCCCGAGATGCTCGAGCACGCCGGCGGGGTGATCCGCAACCAGGCCGAGCTGCGCCGCGGCTATTATCTGCGCAACGACATCCTTCTGCTCTGCGGTACCGCTCGCTTCCGCGAGCCACATCTGATCGAGGTGATCCCCGAGAGCGGCGCGACCAAGACCGTCTCCGCGCGCGACGTGGTCCTGGCCGTCGGCTCGCGCCCCTACCGTCCGGACGATATCGATTTCGCCCATCCGCGCATCCACGACGCCGACTCGATCCTCGGCCTCGCCGACCACCCCCGCAGCCTGATCATCTACGGCGCGGGGGTCATCGGCTGCGAATACGCCTCGATCTTCCGCGCCATGGGCGCCAAGGTCAATCTGGTCAACAGCCACGACCGCCTGCTCAGCTACCTCGATCACGACATCGTCGACGCACTCGGCTACCACTTCCGCGACGAGGGCATCCGCCTGCGCCACCACGAGACCTACACCGCGGTCGAGGCGGGGGACGACGGGGTGGTGCTCCATCTGCGCTCCGGCAAGGCGATCAAGGCGGACTATCTGTTCTGGGCCCAGGGTCGCACCGGCAACACCGCCGGCCTCGGGCTCGAGGTGCTCGGCGTCGAGCCGAATCGCCGCGGCGGACTGGAGACCGACGCCGACTATCGCCTGCCCGGCGCCGGACACGTGCGCGCCGTCGGCGACGTGGTCGGCAGCCCCAGCCTCGCCTCGGCCGCCTACGACCAGGGGCGCTACGTCGCCGCCCACATCGCCACCGGCCATGCCGAGGTCCGTCTCGGCGCCGATGTGCCGACCGGCATCTACACCATCCCCGAGATCTCCTGCCTCGGGCGCAACGAACGCCAGCTCACCGATGCGCGTATCCCCTATGAGGTCGGCCACGCCTTCTTCCGCAACCTCGCCCGGGCCCAGATCACCGGCGTCACCGTGGGCATGCTCAAATTGCTGTTCCACCGCGAGAGCCTGGAGATCCTCGGCATCCACTGCTTCGGCCACCAGGCCAGCGAGATCATCCATATCGGCCAGGCAGTGATGGCCCAGGAGCCGCCGGCCAACAACCTGCGCTACTTCGTCAACACCACCTTCAACTACCCGACGATGGCGGAAGCCTACCGCGTCGCTGCCCTCAACGGCCTCAACCGCCTGTTCTGACCGGGGCGCGGCCGGACACGCAGTTCCGCCAGTCCGCCCGGCCCACCGTTTTCCTTGCCCTGCCCCCGGGCCTGCCAACGCTGCCGCGCATGCAGGACATGCCGCGCATCCTCCAGGTCCTGGCCATCAGCCTGCCCGTCTTCGCCTTGATCGCGCTCGGGGTGCTACTGCGGCGCAGCGGGCGCATGAACGATGCGCATCAGCGCTTCCTCACCTGGTTCATCAACACCTTCGCGCTGCCGGCCCTGATCTTCGTCGGCGTCGCGCGGCAGGATTTCGGCGCTCTGATCGATCTGCCGGTGATCGCCTCCACCCTCGGCGTCACGGCGACCCTGCTGCTGCTCGGCTTGTTGGTCGGTCGTCTGCTGCGCCTGCCGCCGACCCTGCTCGGCCCGGCGATCTTCTGCGCCTACTGGTCGAACGTGACCTACATGGGCTTTCCGCTCGCCCGCAACGCCTACGGCGAGTCAGGCTTCGCCGTCGGCGCGATCGTCAACGCCTTCACCATGCCGGTGTTCGTGGTCTCGGGCATCGTCACCGCCCAGGTCCTCGCTCGCAACGGACGCCTGGCGCCCGGGCGCATCCTGCGTGGCGCCGTGGGCAATCCGATCGTGCTCGCCGCCCTGATCGGCATCATCGCCTCGCTGGTGTTCCACTGGGCGCCTCTCCAGCGCGCCTATGCCGGCCCGCACTGGTTCGGCAACGCGGCCCGGCCGACGGTGCTGATCCTCCGCCGCTGTCTCGAGTCGATCGGCCAGGTCGGACTGCCGATGGCGCTGATCGCCATCGGTCATGCGCTGCGCTGGCATGCGGTGCGCAGTCACCGCCTGTTGCTGGTGTGGACGGTGCTCGCCACCACCGTGTTCGCGCCGTTGCTCACCTGGGCCACGCTGCGGCTGGTTTTCGGCGTCACCGACCCGGTCAGCGTGACCGTCGCCGCCTTGCTGATGGGCACGCCGTGTGCCGTCGCCTGTTACGTGATCGGCCGCGACCAGGGTATGGACGGCCCGTTCATCGCCGCGCATCTGACCATCTCGACCATCGTCTCCTGCTTCACCTTGCCGCTATGGCTCTACGTGCTGCTCTGAGTCCCGCCCCGGCCCGGGCGTGGCATGCCCGCGCCGCCGGCCTACGGTCGCAACCATGGACAACGAGGTCCGCCGCGTATTCCACCGCGACGCCACGACCGAGCTG
>JBEPXK010000385.1:0-4399 GCA_041641915.1 Planctomycetota bacterium | reverse complement strand
CCCTGTTTTCCGCCGAAAATGGGCCGGAGGCCCGGCGGAAACGCCAGCGAAGCTGGCGAAGGGCGACAGAGGCCGTGGGGGGCGGAGGCGGCATCGCGCAGCGATAGGTGGCCCCAGTGGGGCCACCGGGCCGACGCAGCGCAAGCGCAGCCCCGCAGCGAAGCGAGGAGCAAGCGCAGCTGGGACGCGCCGAAGGCGCGAGGGGGCAGCGCCCCCTCTGATGGAGAGCTCAGTACTCACAGTCGAGCAGGAATCCCGTTCCCTTGCCGGTCAGGGCGTAGCTCTCTTCCGGTTGTTCACGGCGTTCGAGGAGGTTCTCGGCGCAGAGCTCGGCGAGGAGCTCGGCGGTCTGCTCGTCGTCGAGGTGGAAGGTGTGGTCGATGTGGTTGCGCGAGACGCCATCACCGCCGTGGATCGCACACAGGGTGAGCAGTTCGAAGACCATACCGCGGAAGCCGGGGTCGTGGTCCAGGTGGGGGCGGAAGGCCTCGTGCGTGCGCAGGTCGCGCAGGGTGCTGTGCAGGGTTGCAGCGGTGGCGTAGAGGTCGTGAGCCATGGCGTGGGGGATCTGCTGGCCGTGGTTGGCCAGGGTGCGATTGATGTCCAGGAAGGCCTTCTTCACGGAGTCGTAGGTGCTGCGCATGGCTGGGTCCTTGACGATCGGTTCAGGCGGGGGCGGGGTCGATGCGTTCGAGGTGCTCGGCGAAGTGGGCGATGAAATCGTGCTCGGTGTCGCCGACCGGATGATCGGTGGTGATCTCGATCAGCATCGCCAACCGGGGATTGATCACCCGGGCGGTGAGATGGCGATCGCGCTCGGCGACCACCACCTTGACGTGATCGCCGGTGATCCCCAGGACGGTCTCGTGCTTGTCCTTGGCGCCCTTGACGAAGGTATCGGTCGCCTGTTGGTCATCGGGGTGTTCATGCGTGAGCACTCTGATGGTGACCTTGGTGGTGCCGGGTTCGTTGGCCAGTACCAGGCCGTCGCTGTGGTCGACCACGAACCAGCCGTCCGGTATCTGCGATCGCCATTGGGTGGTATGGATGTCCATGGTGATTCCTCCCCTGGCTCAGTGTTCCGAGGATTGGCGGCGCGGTCGGCGGACGAAGCCGCTGGGGGCCACCGCCTCGGGCAGGATCGGGTGGCGTCCGCTGAGTTCTGAGAATTCCCGACCGCAGTTGTAACATTCGTAACTGCCATCGCGGTTCTTGGGCACCTTGATGCCGCAGGCCGGACAGGTCAGCAGTGCCGGTCGGTCGCCGTCATCGTCGCCCGCGGTCTGGATCACGGCCGAGACCACCAGCGCCAGGGCGAGGGCTCCGGCGAGCCCTCCCGCCAGGGCCACCGTCCACCCCGGCGCCGCAAGCAGGAACAGCACCGCGGCCGCACCGCCGGCCAGGACCAGGACGATGAACAGGGCCAGGCCCAGCGGTGAGAAGGTGAGTCGGCGCACGGGGTCTCCTGGTTCGGCGGGTGGCGCGTACCTGCCGCTGCGGTGCCACCGGCTGATCAGTCGGAATCGCTGGTCTTCTCCTGGGCGCCCTTCGGCATGCGCCGGCGGACGTAGGTGTCCGACTTGATCTTGCTCAGATTCTCGCTGGCCGCCAGTCTGATGCCCGCCACCGCCACTCGCAAGGCGTCGCGCTGTTCGCGCAGGCGGGCGTTGTCCTTCTTCAGCTGGGTGTTGGCCTCGACCAGTTCGGCGATGGTGGTGTGCAGCGTGTCGCGGCTCTGATGCAGTCGTGCCATCAGCGTGAGGATGATCGGATCGACCTCTTGGGCCTCGTCCTCGTCGAGGCCGCAGGTCGACAGCAGCCGGCGCATCTGCTCGAGGATCTCGATCGAAGGCAGGGTGGCGCTGTCATCGGGTTCGTCGGTGCTGGCGGGCGGTGTCATCCGTTGCGCTCCTTGAAGATGGTGTCGATGGCCAATCCGGCGGCGAGCAGAAGGGTGGCCTTGGCCGGCGAGGGATCGCCGTGCACGTCGATCATGTAGTTGTCGGCGGTGGTGAAGAGCTCCTTGCCCAGCCCGCTCCACTTCTTGCTCACCACGCCGACCTCTTGTTCCTGGTCGTCGAGGAAGCGGAAGGTGAAACCCTTCCAGTTGCCCTTGACGGTGGCCACCTGATTGCCGTTGGCATCGAACACCCGGAAAGACCCGCCGATGCTCAACGCCTTCTGCTTGAACCAGCCGAGGAGTTGGCCATTGCCATCGAGGATGTCGACCTTGGAACGGATGAAGGTGAAGCCGCGTTTGATCGTGAACACCGGCGAGCCTTCCGGTTCGGGTCCGTCGAAGACCTCCACCGTGGTCGGCAGCATGCCCTTCTTCATCACGAACCGCAGCACGTGCACCAGGGCGCCGGGCTTCTCCTTCGCGATCCCCAGCACTTCGCCGCTCTCGGGGTCGAGGATGTCGTAGGTGTCGGAGAGCTTGAGCATTCCCACATGTTCACGGATGAACCATTGGCTGCGGTCGAGCATGGGATTCCTTTGGCCGGTTCGGCTCAGGGTTGGCACCGGTGATGGACGATCACCGCGCCGTGGTTGTGGCCGTCGAAGTCGTAGCGCGCGATGGCTCCCGTCCGACGGAGGTGTTCGAGCTGGGGCAGCACGGCTGCGGCGATACGGCCGTGACCGATGATCAGCCGCACCCGGGCGGCCGGCGTGGTGCGTGCGTGGTCGAGGCCGCTGCGGAGCTGGTCCAGCGCCTCCGCGACGGTCTGCTGGGCGTGGGCGACATCCAGCGTGCGGGTCGAGCCGTCGGTCTGGGCGGCCAGGACGGCGTTGCACTTCGGGCAGACGGTATCGCCCGGGTCGGCCGGAAAGCCGCATGCGAGACATTCGCGCCAGCGCGCCGGACTCACGAGGTGGCGCTCCGCCCGGTATCTGCGGCGAGGTCGCGGGCGATGGCGTCCAGGCGTCGGAGGTCGATCGCCGTGGTCCGGCCGAGCAGGGCCAGGGCGTTCTTGGCCGCGGCCTCGTCCATCGCCTCGAGCACCTTCTGCCGGTTGGCGGTGTCGGCCACGCGCAGCACCGCGATCAGATCCCTGGTTTCGATGCGCCCGACCATCGCGGCGATGGCCTCGCGATCGGCGGCGCCGAGCGGGGTGTTCAGATCTGGCAGGGCCATGGTTCAGAGCCGTTTCTTGGTCACGGTGACGCTGCGGCCATCGTCACGCGAACGGAAGAAGAAGTCGGAGCGGGCGCCGGTGAAGGTGTCCTCGAAGCGGACCACGCGTTCGTCCTTGCCCTTATGGGCGTCGGTGCAACAGGTCACCGCCTTGAGGATCTTGTCGTGGGTGACGATGTCGTATGGAAAATTGGTGAAGTCGAGCGGGACATCGTGGGTGGGGATGGCGTAGGTCTCGACGTCGTTGATGATCATGTGCAGGATCAGCTGCTGGAGGAAGCCCAGCGCTTTCTGCGTCTGATCGCCCAGCGGTTGCAGATCGCTCATGCCAGGTCCTCCTCGTTGTGCATTCCGGTCCGGTCTTCCCACTGCGCCTGATCCAGAGCTTCGGTGTCGGCCGCGAGCAGACGCAGGAAGGCGTCACGAGCGGCCTCGGGATCGACCGCGTTGCGCCGGCCACGGAAGACCGGAGCGCGATCCTCCTGCTCCTGGAATTTCAGGTAGGCGAGGATGCCGTTGGGTGCGATGTAGTCGAGCGCCACCACCGACCAACCGAAGCGGTTGGAGCAACGGTACTCGAGCCGGATGCGATCGCTCGGGCCCAGGGCCGCGAGACAGGCGCTGACCCGTTCGGCCGAGGGATCGACCTCGTCCTGAGCCGAATCACTGCGCAGCAGATGGACATCCATGATGCGGTCCTTCGTCGACCCGACGGCTCAGAGCGTCGTTTCCGACGCGGTGGATAGGCAGTAGGCGCTCGCGGCGACGAGCAAGGCCGTAGCGAGCAGCGACAGCGACAGCAAGGCCTGCCGGTAGACCCGCACGGCGAGTTCGAAACGCTCGCCGCGAATCCGGAGCAGCGAACGCAGCAACAGGAAGGGCTTGTCCGATATCGCCAGCAACGAAGCGACGACCGGCAGCAGTTGCACTCCGCTGGGGGCGAAGGCGCGCGCCTCGGAGGATCTGGCATAGGTGATGGTGTCGAGCACCACCGTGACCAGCGCGCAGAGCAGAACCAGGAGACAGACGAGACGCATTGGTACCTTCCCGGCCCAGGCGGGCCGCGATCTGAACGGTCATGGTAGGATCGGATGAGCAGACGGGCAAGCGATGGCTGTCGAGAATGGCGCGGGTCCGACGGCATGCATGAGGCTTCCCTCAGAGGGGGCGCTGCCCCCTCGCGCCTTCGGCGCATACCCCCACGGCCTCGGTCGGGGTTCGCGGCCTGCGGCCGCGTTTTCTGCGGGCCTGCGGCCCATTTTC
>JBEPXK010000384.1:0-4400 GCA_041641915.1 Planctomycetota bacterium | reverse complement strand
GCGGCCGTAGAAATCGATACAGACCCCAGCCACGGCGTCGCCGCGGGCGACATTACGCGGGATCTCAGAAGCGCCGTCGCTCACCGAGCGCGCGTTGCCGGCCATACGTTTGATCAGCGTCAGCCCGTCGCGCCAACCGGCATCGAGCGCCGCGGGACCGTCCGCGCCCTGCTCCGCGACCGCCTGGTGCATGCAGGTCTGAATGATCAGCTCGAAGCAACGCGTGACCGAACCGCTTTTGGTCGGGTCGGCCAGCGCGAGCCCGCCGAACAGCTCCGGCCGGCCGAGGTCGGACCACTGCCGCGGCAACGCGAGCCCAGCGTCGCGCAGGCGATCGGGATTGGCGCAGATGCCGAAGGAGGACAGGCAGGCACCGTAATAACGCCCCTCCGGATCGTAGATCGTCTCGCCGGCCATGCGCTGGGGAATGACCCCGGTGGCGAAGAGCTCGCTCAGATCTGCGATCAGGCCGGCATCGACCAGGCAACCGGCGCGGGCGAGGTTGTGCAGATCGTACTGCCCGCCGCCGAAGATCAGGTCGATCCCGGCCGCGTCGACATCGCTGCCCAGCCACAGCGCGCGCGCCCGCGCCGCGGCCGCGCGCAGGTCGTCCTCGGCCTGGGCCGGCGGGCCCTGCAGCGCGGCGCGCAGCGCCGCGGGGGCGAGGTCGTGATCCGCAGCGTAGCGCGCGAAGCCGGCGAGAAACTGCGCGTACAGGAAGCGGACGATCTCAGAGGTGCCGCCGGGCGAACGCCACTCCACCGCGATCTCCTCGCCGAGTTCACGCCGCGACCAGCGGGCGAAGCCGCGGGCGAACTCGCGGCGGATGGTCTCGTTGTGCGGGGTGATGATCACCACCGTCCGGCCCCGGGCGGCGTCGCCCTCGTCGACCACCGCCGGGCGCAGCAGCAGCGGCGCGACGATCACCGCGATCAGGGCGGCGAAGACCAGAACGCGGATCACGGCCGCACCGGCACCGCTTCGCGCGGAATCACGTGCGCCCGCCAGGCGCTGCCCGCTGCGCGCGACGGCGGGTCGAACTCGTGGGCCACCAACGCGGTGCCGGCGCAATCGAGTCGCCAGGCGGAGCGATCGCCGAGGTAGGTCTCGCCGCTGATGGTCACCGGGAAGACATTGGTCGCCGGCGCCGGCTGTTGGGGATCGAGCAGCCGCAGGCACTCGGGTCGGATGCACAGCGTCGTGGCGCCGCCCGGCGCGGCGTCGCGCAGCGAGCGGGCGCAGCGGACCGGGCCGATGGCGGTATCGAGCACCAGCGCGTCGGCCTCGCATGCGCGGATCGTGCCCGGAAGCAGATTGGCCTCGCCGACGAAGGCCGCGACGCCGGCGTCGACCGGCTCGCGATACAGCGCGCGCGGGGTGCCGACCTGCACGATCGCCCCGCCGCGCATCAGCGCCACGCGGTCGGCGGTGGACAGGGCCTCCTGCTGATCGTGGGTGACGTAGATCGCCGTGACCCCCGCCGCCTTGCACACGCTGCGGATCTGTTCGCGCATCGCCGCCCGCAGGTGCGGGTCGAGGTTCGAGAGCGGTTCGTCGAGCAGCAGTACCTGCGGCCGCAGGACCAACGCGCGCGCCAGCGCCACCCGCTGCTGTTGCCCACCGGAGAGCTCGTCGACCCGGCGCGACTCGTAGCCGGCGAGGTCGACCTGGGCCAGCGCCGTGGCGACGCGCTCACGTTGTTCGCGCCGCGGCCGCCGACGCACGCCGAGACCGAAGGCGACATTGGCGCCGACATCCATGTGCGGCCAGAGGGCGTAATTCTGGAACACCATCCCCGCGCCGCGCGACTCGGCCGGCAACCGGGTGACCTCATTGTCGGCGAAACGGATCGCGCCGGCGTCGGCGCGTTCGAGCCCGGCGACGATCCGCAGCAACGTGGTCTTGCCGCAGCCCGAGGGGCCGAGCAGGAACAGAAGTTCGCCGGCGGCGATCTGCAGATCGATCCCGTCGAGCACCCGGCTCACGCCATCGAAACTCTTGCTGATCCCGCTGAGCGCTATGGGCACCATCGCCGTTGCCTCCGAGAGCGCCTGCAGCTGAGCGGAACCGGCCGCGAATGCAATCCCGGAGCCCACGCCTTGCCCGCACCCGCGCGTGAGTTCGAATGCTGGCATGGCCGAACCCACCGCCCTGACCGCCGATCTGCAGCTGCAGTGGCAGGACCATTTCCACATCCGCGACCAGAGCTGGCGCACGCTCTGGGCAGCGACCCCGGTGCTGGCGGCGGTGCTGATCCTGGCTCTCGGCGGTGCCACCGTCGCGGCCTGCTGGAGCGCCTGGGCCGGACTCGCGCTGCTCTGCGCGATGGGGATCCTGACCGCGATCCACCACCGCCGCTGCCAGCGCGAGAAGTTCGCCTTCATCGCGCGCTACGAAGAGCTGCTGGGTCTGGCCGCGCCGGCGATCAAAGGCGCGCTGCTGGAGCAACACCGCGAGCGGCGCAGCCCGATCCCGGGTCTGCACACACAGAGCTTCGTCATCCTCGCCCACGCCGTCTACGCGCTGCTGGGCCTGATAGCGCTGCTCGCCGGCTGACCAAGGTGGGCCTCCGCCCACAACCCAAGGGTTGAGCATAGGGCTCCGGCCCACCTTTCTGCTCTTCCATCAGGGGACTTCGTCCCCCGAACCCCCTGTGCCTCGACAGCTTGTGACAGCGCCGCTTTCAAAACGTTGTTTTTTGTCGCTGTCACAAGCTATCGAGGCACTCACCTGCCACCACCGTGCACGTCGAAGCCGCCGATCTTTGACCCTGGTCGGATCCCCGCCAGCAGGCCATCATCCCCCCATGGATCGTGACGAACTGCTCCACTGGCTGCGCACCGAGGACCGGGGCGCACTCGCCGAACTCTGGGCCCGCGCCGACAGCGTGCGCCAGGCCCACGTCGGCCCCGCGGTGCACCTGCGCGGCCTGATCGAGATCTCCAACCGCTGCACCCGTCGCTGCGCCTACTGTGGCATCAACGCCACCAACCACCACATCGCACGCTACGACATGCCCGATACCGCGATCCTCGCCTGCGTCGACCGCGCGATCGAACTCGGCTACGGCACGGTGGTGCTCCAGGCTGGCGAATCCCCGCTATGGAGTCGCGATCGCGTGGCCGCGCTGATCGCCAGCATCAAACGCCGCGCCGAGCTGGCCGTGACCCTCAGCCTCGGCGAACAGGATCGCGAAACCCTGCGCTGCTGGCGCGACGCCGGGGCCGATCGCTACCTGCTACGCTTCGAGACCTCCGACCCCGAGCTCTACGCACGCATCCATCCCCGCGAGCCCGGCGCCCCCGACCGCCTCGAAATCCTCGGCTGGATCAAAGACCTCGGCTACGAGGCCGGCGGCGGCGTGATGATCGGCATCCCCGGCCAGACCTGGGACACCCTCGCCAACGACCTCACCACCTTCGAGCGCCTCGACCTCGACATGATCGGCATCGGCCCCTTCATCCCCCACCCCGACACCCCCCTCGGCCACGACCCCACCGCCTGGCGCGCCCCGGTCCGGGACCAGGTGCCCAGCGACGAAGCCCTGGTCTACCGCGCCCTCGCTCTCGCCCGCCTGCTCTGCCCCCACGCCAACATCCCCAGCACCACCGCCCTGGCGACGATCAACCACCGCGCCGGCCGCGAACTCGGCCTCCAACGCGGCGCCAACGTCCTCATGCCCAACCTCACCCCGACCCACTACCGCGCCATGTACGACATCTACCCCGCCAAACACGGCCTCACCGCCGACACCCCCTACGACAGCCAGCACCTGCGCACCCGCATCCACACCATCGGACGCACCATAGCAACCGGCCCCGGGTCGAGAAATCACAGAAGTCCGCCTTCCCCTCGTCGTTCGCATTAAGCGAGAAATCGCAGAAGTACCCACACTGCTTCGTTGCCTCCTCGTCGTTTGCATTCAGCAAACCTCCTCGTCGGACGCCTCGCATAGCGGGCATTTCTGCGATTTCTCGGCGTCTATCAAGTTGACAGCGCCTTCGGGCAGCGCTGCCTCGCGCCGCCATAGGCACAGTTCGCAGAAACGCCCAAGAACACCCGTGCTGATTCGCCGCCCACCCATCGCTTGCGCGGAACAAATTCCCTCATCAAACGCCCCGCATAGCGCTCAGCACATCCACAACGGCAGCGGAGCGCAGCAACGCTGCCCCCTCATCGCTTGCACCAAGCGAAACCGCTCGTCTATGCCCGCATAGCGCTCAGCACATCCACACAACGGCAGCGGAGCGAAGCAACGCTGCCCGAACGGCAAACCACCCCCAATCACCACATCGCCTCAACCACCAACGCGAAAATCCCACGACCTGCTCGGACGCCACACGCCAACCCACACAACTACGGTAGTCGCCGAACCGAGCGACGGTGGACAGCGGAGCGAA
>JBEPXK010000383.1:0-4406 GCA_041641915.1 Planctomycetota bacterium | reverse complement strand
GTACTCTGGTGGAGCTCTGAGGGACCCGTCACGACTGATCCTCTCAGCGCGCCACCACGCGCGCTGGCGCCGGACGCCAGCGCCGCACCGATGCGATCGCCAGGGCGACACAGCCGTGATCGACCTGCACCCGTCCGGTCACCTCCAGCGGGGCGCCGGCGTCCTCGAGCAGGCGACCGTAGCGGCGGTAGGCCTCGGGGAACCACACCGTCTCGAGCAGCCCGGTCTCATCCTCGAGAGTAACGAAGGCCATGGGCTCGCGCCGCGGCGCCGGGCCGGCGCGGTCGTAGGTCGCCACCACCTGCTTGCGGGTGATGCAGCGGGCGATGACGCGGACCTGCGCGCCGACGCGAGCGGCGGTGATCGCCGCGCAGCGCAGCCGTTGCGCCGGCAGCGTCCACAAGACGCTGAAAGGATGGCGTTCGGGCAGCAGACCCAGCGCGGCATGACGGCGACGGACGTGCTCGAGCGGGTCGACCGGCGGCAGCGGCGGCGGTCGCGGATCGCCCACCGCCGGCTGCTCCAGCGCGAGGCAGGTCTGGGCATCGCCGGCCGGCGGCAAGGGTTCACGCGCCACCGCAGCGACAATCCAGGCGCGCGCGGCGCTGTCGTCGGGAGCGACGAGGCGATCGAGCGCACCGGCCGTGAACAGTGCTCGCAACTGGTCGCGCTCCAGCCGGCAGCGCCGACGCAGGTCGCGCAGCCCGGCGAAGGGCGCACAGGCCCGCGCGGCGCAGATCCGGCGCGCGGGCTCCCGCCCCAGGCCCGCAACCAGCTGCAGTCCGAGGCGGATCGCGCCCATCCCCTCGCGCCGGGTCGCCCATTCGCTCCGGCCGACATCGGGCCCGCGGATCGCGACTCCGCAGCGGCGCGCCTCCTCGACGTAGGCAGCCGGATGGTAGAAGCCGCCCGCGTTGGCGATCACCCGGGCGAGGAAATGCGCCGGGTGGTGCGCCTTGAGCCAGGCGCACTGGAAGCTGACCATCGCGTAGGAGGCCGAGTGCGCCTTGCAGAAGCTGTAGCCGGAGAAGCTGGTGATCATGTCCCAGACCGCGGTCGCAGCCGCCGGCGCCACCCCGCGCTCGCGGCAACCGGCGTGGAAGGCGTCGGCCAGCGCGGCGAGTCGGCGCGCGGTGTCCGCCTTGCCCAACGCCTTGCGCAGCGCGTTGGCGCCGGCGCTATCGAACCCGGCCATCCGCTGCGCCACCAGCATCACGTCCTCCTGGTAGGAGATGATGCCGTAGGTCTCGGAGAGCAGTTCGCGCAGGCAGGGATGGACGAACCAGTCGTCCTCGAGCCGGCCGGTACGGCGGTGGTGGTGATGGCGTTCGAGATAGGCCGCGATCCAGCGGTTGGCCGCCGGCCGGATGATCGAGGAGTGGACCACCAGACGATCGAAGGACCCGCTGCCGACCTTGGCCTGCAGCTGACGCATGGCCGGGCTCTCGATGTAGAAGCAGCCCATGGTCGCGCCGGTGGCGACCAGGCGGCGGGTCGCCGGATCGTCGTCGGGACGCCACCGCGCGGTGTCGATCGCCACCCCGTCCTCGCGCAGGTCGGCCAGGGTATCGCGGATCACCGCGAGCGATCGGTTGCCGAGCAGATCGATCTTCACCAGCCCCATGGCCTCGGCGCCGTCCTTCTCCCAGGCGATGGCCGGGACCGGGCTGCCGTCCTCCAGCCGTTTGGCCGCATCGTGCACCGGCACCAGCTCGCGGATCGGCTCGGGGGTGATCACCACCCCGCCGCAGTGCAGGCCCAGATGCCGCGGTGCGCCGCGCACCGCGGCAGCGGTGGCGAGAATGGTGGGCCAGGGCGGCGCGAGCGTGGGCGCCTCCGCGCCGTCTGGGGCGCCGAAACGACGGCACAGCCGCAGGTCGTCGAGCACCGGGCCGATGACATGGTCGCTCAGCCCGAAGACGCGGGCGACCTCGCGCAGCGCACCGCGTTGGTTGAGGCGGTTGTGAGTCACCACCATCCCCACGTGGTCGCGGCCGTAGGTCTGCACCGCCGCAGCGAGCACCGCGTCGCGTTCGTCCCAGGGGAAATCGATATCCAGGTCCGGCGGATCGGTGCGCTCGGGGGCGAGGAACCGCTCGAACACCAGCCGGTAGCGGATCGGATCGACGTTGGTCAGCCCGAGACAGTAGCACACCAGGCTCGCCGCGCCGCTGCCGCGGCCGCAGGTACGCCGGCCGCGCGCGAGATCGAACACGCACAGCAGGTAGCCGGCAAACCCCTTGGCGCCGATCACGCCCAGTTCGTGATCCAACCGCGCCGCCACCGCGGCGGGCAAGGGGGTGCCGTAGCGTCGGTGCGCCCCGGCGCGGGCCAGACGCCGCAGCAGCCGCGGCGGATCGGACCAGCGCGAGGGCGGCAGATGCAGCGGCGCCACCCCGTCGACCGGTGCCCCCGGAACATGGCGGCAGCGGGCGAGCAGCGTCTGGCCGCGGGCGAGCTGATCCTCGCGCCCGGCGTAGGCGTCGAGAATCGCCGGCAGCTGGCTGAGACAGGCGCCACGGCCCGGTGGCGGGCGCGGCGGCAGCGTGGTCCCGCCGGCCATGGCCGCGAGTACCGGCTCGATCGGCCGGCTCGCCGGACTCAGATGGGTCAGCAGCGGCGCCGCCACCGCGGCGAAACCGGGCGGGCAACGCCGCGGGCGGATGTGGTTGCGCCAGTAGACCTCGGCCCCGCCACGGCGCAGGCGCTCGCCCCAGGCCACGTCGTCGATCAGACAGACCAGGCCGGCGAGATTCAGCGGCGGCGGCGCGTCGCTGGCCAACCAGGCACGCCAGTCCGTCGCGGCCTCGTGGCGCCAGGAGAGCAGGCTGCAGAGCCGGGCGTAGCCGGAGCGCTCCGGGGCCAGGATCAGCAGCAGCCGCGGCCCTTCGCCACCGGGCAACACCAGCGTCGCCCCGACCCCCACCCGCTCATGGCCCCAGGCGTCGCAGCAGGCCGGCAGGCCGAGCAGGTCGTCGTGGTCGGCGAGCACGGCCCAGGGGCCGCGGTGTTCCGGCGGGTACACCGCGGCCAGGGCCTCGCCCCAGGCCGCGGGCGCGACCACCCCGCGCAGCAGGCTGTAGGTGCTGCGCAGCGCCAGCAAGGGCAGGGGGCGGCCGCCGATACGCGCGCGCAAGCGCGACAGCTCGGGAGCGCCGGTCGATGCGTCCATATCGACCTATGATGAGTCTGAATCGACCCATGGCAAGCACGTGGGTCGCCGACCTACCACACGCTCACCCGGAATCGGCGTCGCCGGAATCGATGCCCTGGGTGAGATCGAAATCCGGTTCGGTATAGTCATCGAACAGGTTGTTCTGCCGCTCGAGGAAGGCCTTGATCGAATTGCGCTGGGCCCGCAGCCGGCGGATGTGGTGCTGGGCCATGCCCACCTCCTCACGCGCGGCCTGCAGCTCCTCGGTCAGCGCCTCGTTCTGCTCGAGCAGCGAGCCGATCACCGAGACCAGGTCGGTGGGATAGCGCGCCGACTGCTCCTTGGGGATACCCATGCCGGCGAGGAACTCGAGCGCCTTGCTGTAGGTCTCGTACCCGCTGATCTCGCCACTGTCGTACCTGAACGCCATGGCCGCACCTCCCCGCGTCGATCAGACCGGACGCCGACGCGGGAGGCGGAGCGAGGGTTTCGCTTCAACCGCCACCAGCCGGTGGGCTCAGGAGACGACGCGCTCCAATGATGCCACGTACCCCCCGCCCTGCCAAGCGTCGGGCCAGGCGGTATGCTCGTCGACGATCTGCCAGCCGGGCAGACCGGCAGCGACCTGATGGTTCTCGCGCGCAACCACACTGCAGGTGGCGTAGACCAGGCGCCCCGCCGGCGCGACCAGGGGGGCGAGCCCACGCAGGATCGCACGTTGCAGTTCGCCGAGTGAAGCGAGGTGCGCGGCGTCGTAACGCCACCGCGCCTCGGGCCGGCGCGCGATGACCCCGGTGTTGCTGCACGGCACGTCGGCGAGCACCACGTCGAAAGGACCGTCGACCACCGGATGACGCGCGTCCTGCTCCACCACCGTCACCGCATCGGGCAGACCACGGCGCAGGGCCGCGCAACGCTCCGGCTGCCGGTCGCAGGCCACCACGTGGTAGCCGTGATCGTGCAGCCACAACGCCTTGCCACCGGGCGCGGCACAGGCGTCGAGCACCCGGGCCCCCTGCGGCACGCCGGTCAGCGCCCGAGCCATCGCCTCGGCCTGGGCCCGATCCTGCACCCGGCAGATGCCCGCAGCCACCAGCTCGCGCAGGACCGTCGCCGGATCGTCCCACCAGGCGTAGGGCCCCTCGCACCGCAGGGGCACTGGCTCATCCGGCAGCTCGCGCCCGGGGCGCAACCGGGTGCACAGCGGCGCGACCACGTCGAATGCGGCAAGGTCACGCTCGCCCTCCGGCCC
>JBEPXK010000382.1:0-4407 GCA_041641915.1 Planctomycetota bacterium | reverse complement strand
CAAGCCGTCGAGGCACAGGGGGTTCGGGGGACGAAGTCCCCTGATGGAAGAGCAGAAAGGTGGGCCGGAGCCCTATGCTCAACCCTTGGGTTGTGGGCGGAGGCCCACCTTGGTGGGCTGAACGGTTCTAGCGGCACGGGAACGCGCACCGCGCTCTCGCTTGCCCAGCTCAGCACGACCGGTCTACTGTGGACCAAACCCGCGCGGTGCGCACCGAGGGCGGGCAGCTGACGGTGTGGCGCCGCCGTGAGGGGCTTTGACGTCAGGGTCGCGGGGGCCGAGGGGCGGAGTCGATGCCCATCGCCGCCCCCATCGTCGAAGCGGCGCAACGCCACACCCGACAGGTATTGCCCGCGACTCTGCGGCAGAACACCGCCCGACTCACCGCTCGTGGGGCCACGAACCGTCGAACGACCGTGATTCCACGCGCAGCCCGCCACCCCCGGCTCCGGTCTGGCCCGGCGCACCACGGCGGCACAATACCATCATGCCAGACCCCGCTCGCCTGCCGCTCTACGCCAGCCCCCCACGACGACCGGGCGCGACCGCGGCCGACCACGATCCGGACGAAGCCAGCATCACGCCCTTCCTGCTACCCTGCGCGGACGCACCGCGACCCTGCCTGATCGTCTGCCCCGGCGGCGGCTACTACATGCGCTCGCAGCGTGAATCGACCACGATCACCGGGTGGATCAACAGCCTCGGGCTGCATGCCGTCCTGCTCGACTACCGCGTCGCCCCCTGGCGCCATCCGGCGCCGCTCGACGACGCCAGACGCGCCGTGCGGCTGGTCCGCCAGCATGCCGACGCCTGGCGCATCGATCCCGAGCGAGTGGGAATGATCGGCTTCAGTGCCGGCGGCCACCTGACCGCCAGCCTCGCCTGCCACCCGGCGGCAGGAGACGCGCGCGCGGCGGACCCCTGCGACCAGGAGGACGCCCGGATCGATTGCGCCATCCTGTGCTACCCGTTGATCAGCATGCTCCACGATCCGCATCCGGGTTCGCGCGCCTGCCTGCTCGGTCCGCAGCCCGATCCGGTCACCGCGCGCTGGCTCAGCTGCGAGCGGCATGTCAGCGCCGCGACGCCGCCCTGTTTCCTCTGGCACACCGCCACCGACGACGTGGTGCGTGTGAGCCACAGTCTGCGCTTCGCTGCAGCCTGCGCCCAGGCCCGCGTCCCCTGCGCCCTGCACGTGCTCCCGCGTGGTGAGCACGGGCTCAACCTCGCCACGTCCGACCCCTACCTCCACAGCTGGACCCGCTGCTGCGAGGACTGGCTACACGATCGCGGCTGGATCGGCCAGCGGTGAGAGCGGGTGACGCTGACCGTCACAGGGGACGGGACCCTCAGAGCTCCAAACCTCGGAACCGCCAACGAGTGGAGCCCAGCCAGGCTTGGCTGGGCGACCGGCCGACCGAGGGGTGGTTTTCTGCGAAAATGGGTCGCAGGGCGGAATCGGCATCGCGCAGCAATAGCCGACCCCGGTGGGGCCACCGGGCCGACGCAGCGCAAGCGCAGCCCCGCAGCGCAGCGAGGGGCAAGCGCAGCTGGGGTGCGCCGGAGGCGCGAGGAGGCGCTGGCCTGGGGACCGGGGCGAACCCGGATCCCTCACGAGCAACCGGACCAGAAGCCGTAGCGTGTTGTCAGCACGGGGCTTCCTGACCGGACCGACCGGAGCCGAGCGGCGCTGCGTGAGGATCTGCCGGGCGAAGGAAGTGCCGTGATGGCAGTGCGATACGGCTTTGCGGCAGTTGTGCCATGAGCGATCCGCTCTAGCATCGCGCCACGCATGCACTCCGCCGATCGTCGCCTCGTGATCACCCTCTGCGCCCTCGCGGCGTTGCTGGTCGTGGCGGTGATCTGGCGTCTGCACGTCGGCGTCGGCACGCTGGAGAGCGCGACCACCGGGGCGATCATCTTCGACCTGCGCCTCGACGCGGTGCTGGTCGCAGCACTGGTCGGCGCGGCGCTTTCGGTCGGTGGCGTGCTGAGCCAGGGGCTGTTCCGCAACCCGCTCGCGGCACCGAGCATCATCGGCGTCGGCGCTGGGGCGACCCTCGGCGGCATGCTCGCCCTCGCCGGCTACGAGCTGGCCCTGCGCGGCGGCGCGCGGGTGCTGCCGGCGGAGCTGTTCCTGCCGCTCGGCTGCATCCTCGGCGCGCTCGGCGCCCTCGGCGTGTTGCTGCTGACCATGCGCTACGCCCGCGACACCCTCACGGTGTTGCTGGCGGGAATCATCATGGGCATGTTCCTGACTTCGGTCGGCTCCTTCGTCCGCGCGCTACTGGCCGACAAGTGGGAGCTCTCGCGCGCGGTGATGACCTTCACCATGGGCGACATCTCCGGCACCGGCACGCGCCACATCCTGCTCGCCGCGCCGCTGGTGCTCGCCGGGCTGCTCGCCGCCCTGCTGCTCGGCCGCCAGCTCGACCTGCTGCTCGCTGGCGAAGAGGAGGCCGCCGCGCTCGGGCTCGACATCGCCGCGACGCGGTTCTGGGTCGTGGTCTGGACCGCGCTGCTGGTCGCCGCCGCGGTCGCAATCGGCGGCAACGTCGCCTTCGTCGGCTTGATGGTGCCGCACCTGGTGCGCAAGGCGGTGGGCACCAACCACCGCCGACTGATCCCGGTTGCGGCGCTGGCCGGCGCCGGCTTCGTCATCCTCTGCGACTGCGTCGCGGTCAGCCTCGGGGGCGGCAGCGTGATCCCGGTCGGCGTGATCACCGGGCTGGTCGGCGCCCCCCTCTTCCTCTACCTGCTCGTCGGCCAGCGCCGGGCGGGGAGCTGGTCGTGAGCGCGCCCACGGCGCTGTTGCAGGCCGAGCGCATCACCGTGCGCGGCGATGGCCGGGAGATCGTCAGCGACTGCGCGCTGCGCATCCGCGCCGGCGAGGTGCTGGCGATCCTCGGGCCCAACGGCGCCGGCAAGACCACCCTACTCAAGGCGGTGCTCGGCCTGGTCCGCGCCCAGGGCGGCAGCGTGCGCGCCGGCGCGCGCGACCTGTTGCGCCTGCCGGCCGATGCGCGCGCGCGACTGGTCGCCTACGTGCCGCAACGCTCCGGGCTGCAGGCGGCGCTGAGCGTGGGCGAGGTGGTGGCGATGGGCCGCTACGCCCACGGTGGCCTGCGCTTCGGCCTGAGCCCCGCGGACCGGCGGGCGATCGATCAGGCGCTGGCAACCACCGACACCACCGCGCTCGCCGGACGCGCCTTCGCCACCCTCTCCGGCGGCGAGCAGGCGCGCGTGCTCATCGCCCGCGCGCTGGCGACCGAGGCGCCGGTGATCCTGCTCGACGAGCCCACGGCCAGCCTCGACATCCCCCACGCCATTGACAGCCTCCGCTGTTTGCGGCGCCTCGCCGCCGCGGGCAAGGGCATCGGCATCGTGCTCCACGATCTCAACCAGGCGCGCGAATGGACCGATCGCTGCCTGGTGATGCATCACGGCCGCATCGCCGAGAGCGGGCCCACCGCCGCGGTGATCGCCGATGCCTGCGTCGCGCCCATCTGGGGCGTGAACCTGATCCCCGGCGGCGCCTTCGGCTACCGCCGCATCGGCGCGGAACACCACGATGCGTAGACCGGTCCACCTCGGCCTCGCGCTGCTCGCCCTCGGCGCCGTGCTCACCTCGGCCCTGCTGGTCGCCAACCACGGCGAGGACCGGGCATCGCGCCGGGGGGCGAACGAGCGCACTCAGCTGCCGGCGTCCGGGCAGGCGACGGTGCGCGACGCGAGCGGTACCGCGATCCCGGTGCGGGCCTATCGCCGCATCTGCAGCGTCTCGACCATCGCCGACGCGGTCCTGCCCGACCTGGTGCACCTCGAGCGCATCGTCTCGGTCCACCGCCATTTCGCCGAAAACCATCCGTTGGCCTTCCGCACCGCGGACAAACCACAGGTCGCCAGCGCCAAGGAGCTCGAACGCATCGTCGCCCTCGAACCGGACATCGTCTTCGTCAGTTCCTTCGGTGGCCAGCTGGCGCATCTCGAACGCCTGCGCGAGCGCGGGATCACCGTGTTCGACCTCGGCGAGATGCGCGGCCTGCGCACGCTGCTCGGCGACATCCGCGACATCGGCGCGGTGCTCGCGCAGCCGCGGCGGGGGCGTGAACGCGCCGCGGCGCTACGGCGCCGGATGGTCCAGGTCGCGGCCCACATTCCGCTCACCGAGCGGCGCCGCGGCATCTACCTCAACACGCTCGGCGGCCAGCTGATCGGCGGCACCGTGGGCTCGAGCTTCCACGACGTGATCAGCGCCGCCGGGCTGATCGACATCGCGGCCGAAACCGGCGGCTTCCCGCCCTGGCCGCAGTACACCGTCGAGCAGGTGATCGCGCTCGATCCCGAGGTGATCGTCACCGCCACCGGCAAGGGCGCGGCGCTGCGCGAGCGGCCGGGCCTGCAGAA
>JBEPXK010000381.1:0-4415 GCA_041641915.1 Planctomycetota bacterium | reverse complement strand
CGGGCCGTGGATGGTCGCCCGGTGGCCGGAGCGCCAGTGCAGGGCGAGCCGGGCGCCGTCGCCGAGGGCCAGTTGGCGTTGGTCGGCGCTCTGGCCCGCCTCCAGCGCGGCGCCGTCGTCGGCCTCGCAGCGCCCCTGCGCCGCGGCCACGACCACCGCCGGCTTGGCGGCGGTGGCCATGCGCCAGAACATGCTCGCGGCTGCCAGCGCCACCGCGAGCAGGACCAGCAGATGCAGCCGACGCCACCCGCGGCGGGTGCGCGGCGGCGGGGCGTCGACCTGGTCCAGGTGCGGCCGCTCGACGCCGAACACGCCGAGGAAGCGCTCGAAGAACCCGCGTTGCGGCGGGGTGTCGGCGTCATCCGGCGGCGGTGGTTCGCGTTCGCGTAGCGCCAGCTCGACCGCCTCGGGGAAGGGGGCGCCGAAGGCGGTGCGCAGGTCGAGCGTGGTCGCCAGGGTCTGCCACACCACCAACGCGGCCTCGCGGCCGGATTCCTGGCGCGCGCGCAGCAGGTCGTAGAGGCGTTGCAGGTCGGCGTCATCGAGTTCGCCGAGGGCGAAACCGGTGGCCAATTGCTCGAGGTCCTCGGTGTCGTAGCTGCTCACGCGCCCAGGCCCTGATCACGCAGCCGCCCTTCGGCGCAGTGTCGCAGCGCGCGCTGCAGGCGGCTGAGACGTTGGCGGCAGGCCGGCGGCTTGATGCCCAGTTCGTCGGCCGCCTCCTCGGTGCTCAGGCCGCGGCCGTGGACCAGCGAGAGCAACTCGCGGTTGTCGTCGCTGATCTCGGCCACGCAGTGCTGCAGGGCGGCGAGGCGTTCCTGCTTGGTGTCGTCGTTGCCGGTGTCGCGGTGGCGCAGCAGCTCGCGGTGGATCAGGTCCTTGAGGTGGCGCCGGTCGCGATTCTGGCGCCGGTGGTGCTCCATCACCTGCGAGCGGGCGATGGCCAACAGCCAGGCGCGGGGGCTGGTGCCGGGACGGTACTGATGCCGCTTGGTCCAGGCGCGGACCAGCGACTCCTGTGCGATCTCGTCGGCCAGTTCGATGTTGGCGGTGTCGCGGAGGATGGTCGCGCGCAGCAGGTGGTGGGTCGCTTCGACCACGCGCGTGAAGGCCGCGCGATCGTCGTGGTCGCGGGCCCGGGTCATCCAGATGTCGATCTCGCCCGCCACGTTGCTGATACGCCTAGCGTTGCGCTCTCGTTGCCGGGTGCAAGCTGATGGTCCGGGGTCACAGCCACCGGGCGGACCCGTTGCCGGGCAGGGAGAAGATCGCCATGGGGGAATCGCGAGCGACGGTGCCGCAATCGGAGCGCGAGGGCGAACTGGTCGCCCGTCTGGTCGCCGCTCGCGAACGCCTGCTCGACGAGGTGCACAAGGTCATCGTCGGCCAGGACGACGCGCTCGAACAGATGGTGCTGGCCATCCTCTGCCGCGGTCATTGCCTGCTCCAGGGGGTGCCCGGCCTGGCCAAGACGGCCATGGTCCAGACCCTCGGCCGGGTGCTGGACCTGCAGTTCAGCCGCATCCAGTTCACCCCCGACCTGATGCCGAGCGACATCACCGGCACCGACATCATCCAGGAGGACCCGCAGACCGGGCGCCGGCAATACGAATTCATGCCCGGCCCGCTGTTCGGCAATCTGCTGCTCGCCGACGAGATCAACCGCGCGCCGCCCAAGACCCAGGCGGCGTTGCTCGAGGCGATGCAGGAGCGCCGCGTCACCGCCCGCGGCCACGCCTACGAACTGCCCGACCCCTTCTTCGTGCTCGCGACGCAGAACCCGATCGAACAGGAGGGTACCTACACCCTGCCCGAGGCCCAGCTCGACCGTTTCATGTTCATGATCCTGCTCGACTACCCCGCGCAGGCGGACGAGATCGAGATCCTGCGGCGGACCACCGGTGATCTGCGCCCGGAACTCGATCGCCTGTTCGATGACGAGGAGCTGGTCGCCCTGCAGGATCTGGTCCGCCGGGTGCCGGTGGCCGAACCGGTCTACGCCCATGCGGTCGATCTGGTCCGCGCGACCAGGCCGGGGGTGGCGGAGGTGCCCGAGGCCACGGCCTACCTGCAGTGGGGCGCGGGCCCGCGCGCCGGACAGATGCTGATCGTCGGCGGCAAGGCCCGGGCGTTGCTGCACGGCCGCTTCCACGTCACCACCGCCGACATCGATGCGCTCGCGGCGCCGGTGCTGCGCCATCGGGTGGTGACCACCTTCGCCGCTCAGGCCGCCGGGCTCGATGCCGATCTGCTGATCGAACGGATCCTTGCGCATCTGGTCCGCGACAGAGACAGCTGATGGCGCTGCTGCCCACCGTCCAGCACGAGGTGCTCGAGCGGCTGGGGCGGGTGGCGGTGGCCGCGCGTCACGCGGTGGAGAGCCTGCTCGCCGGGCAGCATCCCAGCATCCATCGCGGTCTGTCGGTCGAGTTCGCCGGCCACCGGCCCTACCAGCCGGGCGACGACCTGCGCCACCTCGATTGGACCGTCTGGGCCCGGACCGACCGTCTCGACGTCAAGGTCTACGAAGAGGAGACCCGCTTGCGTGCGGCGGTGGTGGTCGATTACTCCGGGTCGATGGCCTACGGCTCGCTCGCGCGCAGCAAACTCGACTACGCGCGGATCCTCGCCGCGGTGCTCGGGGTGTTGATGGTGCGCCAGGGCGACGCCGTCGGCCTGGCGTGCTGCGACACCGTGGTGCGCGAATTCGTACCGCCGGCGGCGTCGATGGCCCATCTGCTCGGTCTGCTCGAACGCCTGGAAGCGAACACCGCCGGCGGCGAGACCGATCTCGCCGGTGTGCTCGACGATCTCGCCGAACGCCTGCGCCGTCGCGGACTGGTGATCCTGATCAGCGACTGCATTGCCGAGCCGCAGCGGTTGATCGAAGCGCTCAAACACCTGCGCCATCGGCGTCAGGACGTGCGCGTGTTCCAGCTGCTCGATCCCGCCGAAGAGGAATTCCCCTTCGCCGGCACGGTGGAGTTCGCCGGCCTGGAGCATGAGGCGCGGCGCAAGCTCGATGCCGATCGCATCCGTCGTCGCTACCGCGAAGCGCTCGACGCGCACCGGCGCACGCTCGCCGCCGGCTGCCACGCGGCCGGGATCGCGCTGCATCCCTGCCGCACCGACGAGGACCCGGCCTTGGTGCTGGTGCGTGCGCTCGGACAGCAGGGGAGCGGCGAGCGGGGGCGGCGGTGATCCTGCTCAACCCCGGTCTGCTCGGCGGTCTGGCGGTGGCGTTGGTGCCGCTGCTGATCCACCTGCTGCATCGTCGCCGGGTGCGGCGGGTGGACTGGGGCGCGATGCGGTTCCTCGCGATGCTGCTCGCCACCAGCCGCCGGCGGCTGGCGCTCGAACACTGGTTGCTGCTGGGGTTGCGCTGTCTGATCCTGGCCCTGATCGCACTCGCGTTCTGCCGCCCGGCGCTGGTTTCCGGTCCGGTGCCGGAGGAGCGCATCGTCCGCCACGGGCGCACCGCGGCGATTCTGCTGATCGATGATTCGCTCTCCACCGCCGTGGGCCGCGGCCAGCCGCGGATGGACGCGATCAAGGCCCTGGCCCGCGCCTACCTCGACAGCCTGGAACCGGGCGACGAGGTCAGCGTGCTCACCGCCTCGGGGCTCGCCGATCCGCCCGGTGATCCACTGTTCGATCTGGCCAGCGCGCACGCGCTGGTCGCGGACCTGCGCGCGAGCCAGACGGCGGCCGACATTCCTGAATTGCTCGCGGCCGGCAGCGCGCAGATCGCGCGCCATCTCAACCCGGGCGTCGAACTGGTGCTGCTCACCGACGGCGATGCCGCCGGATGGCAGGCCGCGGACCGCGCGCAGTGGCGCGCGCTGTGTTCGCGTCTGCGCACCCCCGGCGCGCGGGCGTCGGGTACCCGTGGCTTTCCGCGCCTGTTGGTGTGCGCGCCGTCGGCGCGGGCGAACGAGGAGAACCTCGGGATCGCCGCGCTGGCGACCCAGCGGGCGCTGATCCCGCCCACCACACCGATCGCTCTACACGTGGCCGTGTTCCATCACGGTCGCCGGGTGCGGGCCGACACCCGGATCCAGCTGCGGGTCGACGGCCGGACCGTCGCCGAGCGCGCGATCCGGCTCAAGCCCGGTCAGGAGCACGAAGCGGTGTTCACCCACGCCTTCGCCGAGCCGGGCAGCCACGTGGTCGAGGCAATCCTGCTCGGCGCGCGCGATGATCTGCCCGACGACGATCGCCGGCTGCTCGCGCTCGAGGTGGCCGAACGCGAGGCCGTGCTGCTGGTCGAGGGCCGCCAGGCCCCGGGGCTCGGCGGCAGTCTGGCCTTCGTCGCCGCGGCCCTGGCGCCCGAGCCGGACGCGCGCGGTCTGTTCGCGCCGCGGCGGATCGCGGTGACCGAGCTCGCCGAGCACGATCTCGCGCCCTACCGCGGG
>JBEPXK010000380.1:0-4415 GCA_041641915.1 Planctomycetota bacterium | reverse complement strand
TTCTGCGAAAATGGGCCGCAGGCCCGCAGAAAACGCGGCCGGAGGCCGCGAACCCCGACCGAGGCCGTGGGGGTATGCGCCGAAGGCGCGAGGGGGCAGCGCCCCCTCTGAGGGATCAGCCGAGGCGATGACTGCGCGGCGCGTCGTCGACGGCTTGCCGCGACGGCCGTGCGTCGCTCGCCCCGGCGATGCTCAGCGCGATATCGGCGTTCGGCCGGCCGCTGAGGTAATAGTCGTGTTCGACCGCTCCGGTGACGATCGCCGAGCAGTCGATGTGCTGCACCTTGCGATGGGTGGCACCCATGTTGGCCGGCCCGGTGGAGCCGAGCCGCTCGGGATTGCCCTTGGTCCAGTCGCTGAGGTCGAGCGCGAAATCACCGGTGTTGCTGTAGACGCTGATGCGGCTGCAGGTGGCGTGCAACGACCCCAGGGCGCGACCGGTCTCGAGCGCATCGTCGTTGACGTCGGCCGCGCAGAGGAAGACCTCGTCGAACAGGCGCGGCAACGTCGCGCCGCGATGGAACTGCGCCATGCGCGCCAGGGCGTGGCCGAGGACGTAGTTGCCCATGCTGTGGCAGAGCAGGTGCACCCGTCCGCCGCAGAGCGTGGCGCGCTCGCGCCGGGCCGCCGCGCGCAGGTGGACCAGAAAATCACGGAACTTGAGCAGCGCGCGGCCGACCGCCCGCCCGCTGGCCTCGGCCTCGGTGCGGTCGTCGCGATAGGCGACGAACGGCATCTTCGAACCGTCCGACGGCCAGCTGAACAGGACCACGCGGGTGGCACGCGGCGAGCTCCCCTGCTCCTGCCTGACCTCGGGCGCCTTGCTCGCGAGCATCAGCTGCAGCGCTGCCGCCCCGGACAACGCGTCGTTCCAGTCCACGTTGTAGCCATGGATGAAGACCAGCACATCGTCGCCGGCGTCCATCCATTGTTTGAGCGTGCCGAAGAACTCCGACGAACCGCGCCGGGCCTCGGGCTGCTCGTGGTCGGGCACGTCGCGTTCGATGGTTTCGACGAAAGCAGTGAGCTTCGCCTGTCTGGCGCGCTTGCCGAGATGGCGGGCGAGCGCCGGGCCGTCACCGGTGCCGATCGCGCCGCGGTCGCGGCGCAGGTAGCGCCGGACCTTGTCCTGATCATAGGTCAGCTCGGCACGGCCGAAGCGCAGGTTTTCGGCCCCGTCGTCGCTGAAGGCGGTGCCGTAGCCTCGGGGCTGCCAGCGCTTGCCACGATGGCGGCGGTTGGTGGCGTAGAGCAGCGTCAACTCGGTCATGGTCCGGCTCCATCGCAGCGGCTACGGCGACTACGCGGTTCGAGTCTGACCGTCTGCCCGCCGGAGCAATCCGTAAGCGCCGCCGCCTCAGCCCGGACCGCCACCGGGCAACAACAGCCAGATCAGCACATCCTCGCCGGGGTCCATGCCCTCGAACCGGGCGGGGACCTCCAGGACCGCACCGTCGCACTCCGCCTCAAGGCCTTCGGGGGCCGGATCGGCGGTGATGCGGATGCTGCGGGTCGGGTCGTCGCTCTCTGGCGTGTAGGCGAACAGCTCGCAGCCGACCGCCGGTTGGGTGGCGGGGAAGTAGATGGTCTGGCCGATGATCACGTGGTTGTAGAGATCACCCTTGAACGGCTCGCCGCCGTAGATCCCCGGGTTCAGATCCGCGACCATGCCGGTCCCGGCGCTGGTGCCGTCGGAGACGTACAACTCGGCGCCGGTCGCCGGCTGCTCGAGCGTGAACACGCAACTGCCGCCGACCGCAACCAGGTTCTCCGGAGCCTTGGCGTTGGCGCTGAGGTTGCCGAGCAGTTCGACGCCGCTGGCGTCGCCGCACCACAGCTCACGGCCGTTGCTGCCGTCGTCGGCGGTGAAGAACAGCGTGTCGCCGACGGCGGTGAGCCAGGTCGGATCGCTGTCGCCCGCGGCGATGTCGGCCACCTGGCTCTGCGACCCGACGCTGCCGTCGCTGGTCCACAACTCGCGCCCATGCGGACCGGTGGCGGCGAAGTAGAGCCGCCCCGCACAGACGGTGACCTCGGCCACATCGGCGTCGCTGCCGATCCCGGTGATCCGCGTCGGATCGCTGCCGTCGTAGGCGCAGCGCCACAGCTGGGTGCCGTCGCCGTCGGAAGCGGGGAAGTAGAGCGCGCCGTCGAATGCGACGATGCGGCTGCCCTTGAAGCGGTGCCAGCTCGAGGGCCAGCTGTCTGCGGCAATGCTGTCGCCGCTCGAATCGATATCCGTCAACCGCTCGGCGCCGCCGGCTGCGCTGTAGCGCCACAGCTCGCGTCCGGCCCCGTCGGTGGCGGTGAAGTAGAGCGTGTCGCCGAGCGCGAGCAGGTCCTCGGGATTGCCCGGCCCGTCGACCGCGGACACGCTGGCTGCCGGATCGCCGCCGCTGCCGGCGATCGCCCACAGAGCATCGTCGCGGATGAACACGCCGTGCCCACCGCCGAGGTCGCGGAAGGCCTGGGCGGTGTCGCCGTCGACCTGCCGCGTGCCGGCGGCGGTGCCGTCGCTGACCCAGAGCGCACCGCCATTGTTGTACGAGCTGATCCACAGATAGCCGTCGATGACACAGGAATGGCCGTTGACCACCTGCCCGGTGCCCGGGTGCAGGTCGCCGAGCACGCTCGTGACCCCGGCGGTGCTGCTGCGCACCAGATGCGAGTCGGTGGCGTCGAGGTTATTGCTGCGGTTGGGATCGGCGATGGCGAATACCTCGCCGTTCATCGCCGCCAGGGCGAAAGGCCCGCTCGACGAGGGGCCGTAGCGCGGTTCGCACAGCACGACGCTGCTGGCGGAGCTGCCGGCGGTGGCCAGGAGAGCGCCTTCGACACCCGGATAGGCGACCGCGAAGAACGCTGCGTCGCCGGCGACGCCGAGCGGGGCGCAGCCATTGACGTCCGCGCCGAGCCCGCCCGGGTCGATGGCGTCGATGATCTGCGTGCCGGCGGCGGTGCCGTCGCTGTAGTAGAGCTGGAAACCCTCGGCGCTGGAGCCCCCCTCCTCGACCTTGGCCAGGAACACGCAGCCGCCGCCGCTCAGCGCGGTGAAGTAGCGCGGTTCGGAACTGCCGTCGGCGCGCAGATCGACGAGCATCTGCGTCCCGCCGGCGGTGCCGTCGCTGATCCACAACTCGCCGCCGCTGCCACCGGGGGGAGTGGCGCGGAAATACAACCGGTCGCCGACCGCCGCGGGATAGAGGATGCTATTCGGGTCCTCCAGGATCTCGACCCGCTCCTCGCCGTCGGCGCTGACGCGGTAGAGACTGGTGTTGTCGACCACGCAGTACAGCGCGCCGCCCATGGCCACCAGGTCGCGGGCGGTGAGGTCACCGACCTCCCAGATGGCGCTACCGTCGGTCGCGCGCAGGGTGTAGCCGCCGGTGAAGAAGCACAGATCACCGACCTGGACGAAGTCCTCGCCGAAGAAGCGGCCGGGGGTGAAGCCACCCCAGCTGTTGATGTCGGCGATCAGGGTCGCGTCGCTGCCATCGCTGGCGAACAATTCGACGCCTTTGCTCGGATGCTCGGCCGCGAAGATCCGCGTGTCGCCGAGCTGCCCCCAGTGTCGCGGATCGAATGTGGTCGCCGCGACCGAGGACGCGGCGCCGGTATTGATGTCGGCCACCAGTGTGGCCGTGCTACCGTCGCTGAACCAGGGCTCACGTCCCTCATCGGGCGTGGTCGCGTAGAATATGACCCCGTCCGCGGCCGGACCGAAGTCGCTCGGATCGCTGCTGCCGGCCGGATCGACGTCAACCACCTGGTACGTGCCGGCGGTGGTACCATCGCTGGTCCAGGGCTCGTGGCCGTCGCCGGTGTCGGCGGCAAACCACAACGCGCCGTCGACCGTCGCGAACGCGCGGGGGCTCGAACTCCCGCCGCCGGGTACCAGATCGCAGAACAGCGCAGTACCCTCGGACGTGCCGTCGCTGCGCCAGAGCTCGATCCCGTGGACCCCGTCGTTGTAGGCGAAGTAGAACCAGCCGCCGCAGCTGGCGCCCGCGTCGATGCCCCCTCCCTTGATGTTGAAATCGGCGATGAGTTCGATCTCGGCGGCGCAGAGGCCGGCAGACAGACCGATCGTGAGCAGGACGCAGCGGACCAACGAAGACATGGGCGTGGCTCCCGGCAGGATGCCCACGCCGCAGAACAGGGCGCGGGGCTGCCTCACCCTCCCTGTGCAGGTCGCTGCCGGAGTTTGCACAACGATCCGCCGCACGCGGGTCGTGAGTCAGGCACCGCCCGTGAGCAACTGGCGAACCCATCGCTCCCGCTGGCGCTGGCGTCAGCGGGAGCGATGGGTGGATACAATCGGCGCAGCCGATGCGCCCCCTCTGAAGGAAGCCTCCGGTTAGTGCCTCGATTGCTTGTGACAGCGACAAAAAACAACGTTTTGAACAGGCGCTGTC
>JBEPXK010000379.1:0-4417 GCA_041641915.1 Planctomycetota bacterium | reverse complement strand
GGCGCGAGGGGGCAGCGCCGGGCAGCTCTCCCGCCGAAGGGGGGCCTCATAGAGGCCGGCAGGTCCGCACGCTGACCGCTCGCGAGCTCCAAGGTCAATCTGTGAAGTGACTTACCAGAAAGTTCGATGATTGGTTCGCACTGCCGGTCAATACGTCCTGAAACCCATCACGCCAGCTGGCGGGCCTGCGGAAAGGGCGTTTTCATGCGGCGAACAGTCACCTTCCTCCTCATCTTCCTTCTCGGGTGCACCGGAGCCGTGGTCTGGGGGCTGCGCAGCAGGTCGGGACCCGCATTCCCCACGCCCAGCACGACTCCATCGACGGGGCCGGACGCTGTTGCTGCCACGCCACGGCGCGCGCCGGCGCAGGCGGCTGACCGTCGTGCGGAGACGCCGAGTCCCGCTGCTGCGGCACCCACCGATGCCCAGCGCTCTGATGCGCCCACGCGGCCCGCTCCCGAGGCGTCCGTGGTTGAGCGACGCGAGCTCGGGCGTGAGGCCTTCCGCGCCGCACTCGCCGCCGCCGCGCCGACGGTGCGCGCCGACGGCCTGCCGGTGGCGCCCGGCCTGCGCGCCGGCGATCGCTTCCAGCGTGGCGTCGAGGAGCTCGACGCTGCCGGGATGCGCCAACGCCGGACCTGGACCGTGCGTCGGCCCGGCTTCAAGCATCCGCTTGTCCGCGTGGTCGAGGACGCCGACGGCCGCGTGTACGAGACCGTCGCCGATCATCTGGTGGTGCGTCCGGCCGCGGGCGTCGATCCGCAGCGCCTTGCCGCCGCGGTGGCGCCGCTCGGCGGTCGCCTGCGCGGTCACAAGCCGCTGGCCAACCTGGCCCTTATCGCCTTCGATCCCGGCGAGGACAATTACCGGCGCATGCAACGCGAGCTCGCCCGCTTGGGTGAGACCGGGCTGGTGGTTGCGGATTCCATCGTCTATCCGTCACTCACTCCCGACGATCCCAAGTTCGATGGCCTGTGGGGCCTGCACAACACCGGTCAGGAGGGCGGCACCGAGGACGTCGACATCGACGCGCCCGAGGCCTGGGAGGTGACTACCGGCAGCAGCGACGTGATCGTCGCGGTCGTCGACACCGGTATCACCCGCAGCCACAGCGACCTGGCCGGCAACGTGTGGACCAATCCTGGTGAAATTGCTGGCAACGGTATCGACGACGATGGCAACGGTTACATCGACGACGTGCACGGCTGGGACTTCGTCGACGAGGACAACGACCCGGAGGACAACCACGGTCACGGCACCCACTGCGCGGGCACCATCGGCGGTGTCGGCAACGACGGAAAGGGCATCGTCGGCGTGTGTTGGGACGTGGGTCTGGTGGGGCTCAAGATGATGGATACCGACGGCGGCACCGCGGCCGATGCCATCGAAGCACTGAGCTACGCCGCCGCGATGGGCTTCGATGTGACCAGCAATTCCTGGGGCGGGTCCTTCCAGAACGAGGCGATTCGCGACGCGGTGGTCGCCCTGGGCGATGCCGACATCCTCTGTGTCGCCGCCGCCGGTAACGCCACGCTCGATGCCGACGTGCACCCGATGTACCCGGCGGCCTACGACCTCGACAACGTGATCAGCGTGGCCGCCAGCGACCGCGACGACGAGTTGGCATATTTCTCCAACTGGGGCCGCACCTCGGTCGACCTGTCCGCACCCGGCGTGGCGATCACCTCGAGTTTCAAGGATGGTGATTACAAGACCTGGAGCGGTACCTCCATGGCCACCCCGCACGTCAGCGGCACCGTGGCTTTGCTCAAGTCGCTCGATCGCGACATGCCGGCCGCCTTCATCAAGCGCTATATCTTCGAAACCGTGGATCCGGTCACGGATTTCACCGCCATCATGACCACCGGCGGGCGGCTCAATGCCGGCGCGGCGCTGCGACAGGTGCTCACCGGCGATTTCACCGCCGGCCTGCTCTACGACATCGACGACGACGCCAGCGGCGCCAGCGACGGCAACGGCAACGGTTTCCTGGAGCTTGGCGAGACCGTGGCCCTGGATCTGCGCTTCGCCAATTTCGGCGACGCGTCGCTGGACGGCGTCAGCGTGAACGCGCTTGTCGATGATGCGCATGTCACCCTGCTCGACGGCGGCGAGAGCCTCGGCACCGTCGACGCCGGCCATGCGGTCACGGTCGACGAGGGCCTGCTGCTGCACATCGCCGATGACTGCCCCAACCAGCATCAGGTGACCCTGGTGAGCACCATCACCAGCTCGGCCGGCAGCGTGGTGCACGAACAGGTCTTCACCGTCTACCGCTCGCGGCTGATCGCCGGCACCGTGACCCGTGATGGGGCCCCGCTGCCGGATGCGGTGGTCACCTGGATGGGGCCGCTCGAGGGCAGCGTCATCAGCGATGCCGACGGCAACTACGCCATCGAGCTGCCCGACCTCGACCTCGGCTTGACCTGTGACCATGACGACGCCCATGCGGTGGCCCCGGTGCGCACCCTCGCCGGCGGTGATCCCGCCGATGACGAGGACTTCGTCTTCACCACCTATACCGTCAGCGGCAGGGTGACCGACAAGGCCGAGGGCTGGCCGGTGGAGGGTGCGCTCATCCGCGTGAACGATGCCTACAGCGAGGGCGCCAAGTCCGGGGCGGCGTCGGGCTGGAGCGATGCGAACGGCGATTACGTGGTCGCGGTGCTGCTGCCCGGCGGATTCGTCGGCGATTACAGCCTCACCTGTTCCAGCTACTACACCGAACACGACCATGAGGGCTACGTATCGCCCGAGACCCACGCCATTCCGCCGAGCATCACCTACGATTTCGCCATGGAGCGCCACACCCTGGAATACTCCACCGATCGCCTGGTGGTGCAGGTGGTCGAGGGCCAGACCAAGGAGGTGCCCTTCGCGATCAGCAATACCGGGTCGCAGGATGCCCTGTATTTCATCGCGCCGCAGCTGACGCCGTACCGGCTCAGCACCAGTTACCATGACGGCGAGCCGAGTTACGACTACCAGAGCATCGCGGCGGTCGGCACCGACATCACCCAGGACTACGTCGACGCCTATCTCGCCGGCAACGAGGCCACCGGCCGGGTGCTGCCGATCGACCTGCCGTTTGCCATGCCCTACTTCGGGGAGACGCATGACCGCATCTATCTGGGCGAAGGCTACCTGACCTTCGATCCGGTCGACGGCGATGAGTACGCCGCCAATACCTATGTGATGCCGAACCATCAGCGTCCGTCGAGATGCGTCGCCTTTTTGAATAAATGGTACGATGTCGAAGGCCTGGGTGGCAAGATCTATATGCATCAGCGGGATGACGACACCTTGGTGATCGAATACGATGGGCTCCGCGACTTTCCGGACGACGGCAATCGGAACTCGGCCCAGGTGATTCTCCAACGCGATGGGACCATCTTCATGCAATGGAAGCGCATCGACGATCTCATGTGGATCTCCATGGGGATCCAGGATCATGCCTCGCTCAACGGCCTGTGTGTCGGCTACCAGCAGGGTGCGGTGTTCAACTATGAGAACCAGGCGGTGCGCATCGACTACCTGCCCACCGCTGGCGACTACGGGCAGTCCTGGATGCGCTGCACACCGGGCGATGGCAGCATCGCCGGGGGCGCCAGCCAGGAACTCGTCGCCACCTTCGACGCCACCCATCTCGAACCGGGCATCTACGATACCACGCTACGCACGCGCAGTATCCTGAATCTGTCGGGGCCCTTCGACAATGAGACCTACGACATCCCGGTACGCATGCAGGTGGTGGCCAGTGCCGGCGGCCCCATCGCCCATGCCGGCTTCGCGCAACGGGCCACGGTCGGCGAGACCGTCACCCTCGACGGCAGCTTGAGCACCGCCACCGACGGCGGCGAGTTGAGCTATAGCTGGGAGCAGGTGTCGGGCCCGCGGGTACTCGCCCTCGCCGGGGCCGACAGCGCCCAGCCCAGCTTCACCACCCCGCGTCATCTGGCCGCCACCGGGGAGTACGAATTCCGGCTCACGGTCGCGGAGGACGGCGTCACCAGCAGCGATACCGTTGGCGTGCGCGTGCACGGCGTGAACGTCGCCCTGCACAGCGGCGTCATCACCAATCAGACGCGGATCGAAGAGGATTGGGAGCCCTTCCGGGCCGTGGACGGCAAGAAGAGCACCGATCGCAGCACCCCTGAGCACAGCGCCTGGTATGCCTGGAGCTCGTGGCATCCGGACGACGAGGACCTCATCCGTTTGGACATCGACCTCGGCGGCACCTGCCGGATCGACGAACTGGCGCTGATCTTCCGCCAGACCGGGATGGACGACATGCGTCTCACCTACCTGGATACGGATGGAAATTGGACCACCCTGTGCGAAGACCACTGGCCCAGACCGGGCAGCAATCCGCCCGGCTATCCGAGCGGGCAGGTGGGCGATACCTGGTACCATTACC
>JBEPXK010000378.1:0-4439 GCA_041641915.1 Planctomycetota bacterium | reverse complement strand
GGGCTCCACTCGCTGGCGGTTCCGAGGTTTGGGGCTCTGATGGACCCGTCAGCCTTGATGCTTCCTTCAGAGGGGGCGCTGCCCCCTCTGAAGGACGCATCAGCCTTGCCCCTTGTCTCTGAGCCCCAGCATGGCCGGGGGGACAGCCATGGACTACCTCGACGCCTTCACGTGGCATGACCAGTACGCCATCGATCGCGGCACAATCGACGCTCAGCACAAGTACTGGCTCAGTCTGGCCATGGCCCTGGTGTCGATCGAGCGACCGCGGACGCAGAAAAAGCTACTGACCGAGGCGCTGCAGGCCCTGTTCGCCTACACCGGAGAGCATTTCGCCACCGAGGTCGCCTTCATGCAACGCATCGACTACCCGCGGGTGGAGATCCAACAAGAGCAGCACGCCCGGATCCTCAAGGAGATGAACGACATCCTCACCGCGGCCCCGACGGCGGACTTCCTGGTCGAGAACTATCAGCACCTGGCCCACTCCTGGTTGGTCGAGCACATCCTCGGCGAGGACCTGCGCCTCAAGGAGTTCCTCGACCAACGCGGCCTCGGCTGAACCCCGCTACTCCGCGAGCAGCTCCAGCTGCCGGGCGCGGATCGGATGCAGCGTCCAGGCGCCGTCCTCACGCACCGCCAGACCCACGCTGCCCGCGAAACGCAAGCCCGCCCCCTCCCAGCTGAAAGGACGATCGTCGAGCATGACCAGCAACTCGCGCCCGTCCGCCTCGTGGATGCGCAGCACGCGGCCCTCCGGCTCGAGCGCTTCCACCGTCGCCGGCGCGTCACCGGCATCGCGCAGGGTGAAGACCCAGGTGGCGCTGGTGTTGCGCGGCATGGCCCATTTGAGCTCGACGCTGCCATTGAAGCGGGGGCGGCGATCGGGCGGCAACGGCTCGCCGGCGGCGTCCGTGTAGCCGTCGTTGAGCAGGTCGCGCTCCACCCGCTCGAGCGTGCGGCTGGATCCCCCTCCGGTGTGGCGCAGAACGCTGCCGTAGCCGAGCAGGTGCCGGCTACGCGTGGGCGGCGGCGCAGCCGCGACCCCCCTACGGCGGGCTGCCGCCGGTCTGCGCCAGTGCCCAGGCGGTGTAGCGCACCTGGTCGCGGATGGCCGGATCCTGCGGCAGCGGGTGGGTAAACTCATACAGCGCCCAGCCGTAGGTTCCCAGCGGCCCGATCCGCAGGCCGTGATCGCCGATCGGCGGGCGCACCCGCAGGCCGGTGAACACCGGGTCGCGCGGCGAGAGCGCGTAGGCCCAGAACGAGAACATCCGCGCGAAACGGATGTCGGCGAAGAGATCGCGCATACCCTCCTCGCGCAGAAGCATCGCCAGCGGCAGCATGTTCTTCATGGTGTGACTGCAGTAGCCGTGGGACTCCTCCCAGCAGCCCGAACCGGGGTAGACGTAACGGTCGAGCGAGAGGTCCATCTGCGCTTCGGCGTAGCGCATGATCGCGCGGCCCTGCGGGTGATCGAGCCGATGCAGGACCTGGCCGAGCTTACCGACCAGGCGATAGCGGTCGGCGTTGAAGTTCATGTTCTCCATGCCCTGGTAGAAAGGGTTGAGCGCCTCGGGGTGCGACCAAGGCAGCATCGCCCGTTCACCGGGATAAGCCGCGTCGTCCAGCATCATGAAGGCGGTGCCGGCGCGGCGGATCAATGGCCTTCGAACGCGGCGGTGCCCATCATCTGCACCGCGCGCGGGTTGGGCACGCCATCGCTCTTGGTCTCGGGACCGAGGAAGTGGCGGCTGGCGAGATCCCCCGGCCGCTGCCGATGCTGGTACAGCGTGAAACCCATACGCTCGCCGTGCTGCCACTGCGCCGGCTCACGGGTCCAGAAGCCGGCAATATCACGCGCCGCCGGGTCGTGAGCGAACACCGCGACGCCGGCCGGCGGCACCGCTGCCTCAGGCCCCTGATCGGCAGCAGCGGCCAGCACCGCGCTCTGGCGCAGGTGGATCTCGGGGCGGTCGTAGTGGCAGGGCAGGGTGAGGAAGGCCGCGGTCTTCCCGCCGGCGGAGCAGACGCAGGCACAGCCGGCGTCCCAACCGTAGGTGGCATCGAAGACCCAGCGATTGCGCGGCCCGAGATCCGACTGCTCTGCCAGCAGCAGACAGCCGTCGGGGCCGGGGCGGATATCCACACGGTAGCGCAGCCCCTGTTCGAAGCGGTAGTCGAGCTCCACCCCGTCGTCGACCATCCGGCCGGTGAAACCGACCAGTGCGGGGATGGTCTCGAGATAGCCGTGGCCGCGCCAGAGCCCGTCGACGCCGCGGAAGGCGGCGATCGGTCCGGGGATGGCGTAACCGTGGATCGGGGCGTCTGATGCGTCCACCGAGCCGAAGGGCAGACGGATCGTCACGCCGCCGAGTTCGAGTTCGCGCAGCGGAAGACCCGGCTCCGGCGGCGGCCGCAGCTCGGGCCGGTTGACGCCCCCCCACCGGCTGCGGAGAGAGCGGATCGGCCTGGGCCGCGAACGCGGTCGGTGCAAGGATCGCAAGCAGCACCGCGGGAACGCAGATGGTGCAAAGGGGCATGAACATCGCGATTCTACACCGCGCTCCCACCGCCGTTGGCTGTCGGGTGCGCCAGCCGTCGTGATCGATCACACACCACGGCAGGGCCCCATCGCGCGACCGATCGTGACCGGTGGATGCACGCCGGCTGTGCGGGCCGTTTGGCTGGCTGTTTGCGTCAACCGCCCGATGCGGGTATACTCACCAGGCGAGCGGATGGTCACATGGAAGTATTCATTCTAGCTGCTCAAGCGCGCATCCTGCTATGGGTCGGGGTCGGATGGCTCGTCCTCGGCCTCTATCTCGGCCAGGATCCGCTCCACGTCGCCTGGCGCGCGACCCTCGGCGCGGTGCTGGCGATGATCGGCGCCGGCGTGCTGATGCGCCTCGGCGCCCGGGCGATCGCGGCCCAGGTCGTCGGCGCGGCCGACGAGGGCGAAGAGGCGCCGCCCGAGGTGGCCGCATCATGAACAGCCGGGTGATGCGTGCACGCACCGGCGGCAGCGACCGGGTCCAGGCCTACAAGCGGGCCGAAGCCACCCGCGGGCCCGAACAACGCGAGGCGGAGATCGTCCGCCATCTACCGCTGGTGCAGAGCATCGTCGATCGCATCGCCGCCACGCTTCCGCCCAACGTCGAACGCGAAGACCTGTTCGGCGCCGGCGTCCTCGGGCTGATCGACGCGGTCGACCGCTTCGATGCCACGCGCGAGAACACCTTCAGCACCTACGCCGTGTTGCGCATCCGCGGCGCGATCATCGACGAACTGCGTGCCCGCGACTGGATCCCACGCGGGGTCCGCAATCGCGCGCGAGCCTACCAGCAGGCGGTCGACGAACTGCTCGCCGAGCTCGACCGGCCACCGACCGACGCCGAGCTCGCCGCCCGGCTCGGCGTGGAGGAATCCCGCCTCGACGAGATCGAACGCGAGGCCCAGCTCGCCAGCCAGATCTCGCTGGAAACGCCGGTCGGCGAGGACGGCCGGCTCGAGCAGACAGTGGCCAGCACCGACGTGGACACGATCGATCCGGGGGCGGCGCTCGATCGCGGCGAGCTGCGCGAGGTCCTGGTCGACGCGCTCGACCAGCTCAAAGAGCAGGACCGCCTGGTGCTCAAGCTCTACTACTTTGAAGGCCTGTACATGAAGGAGATCGCCGCCGTGCTCGGCCGGACCGAGAGCCGGGTGTGCCAGATCCATTCGCGTCTGATGGCGGTGTTGCGCGGCCGGCTGCGCAACGCCCACCTGCTCTAGGCCGACCCCATGCCCCTGCCGCCGCCGTCCGGACCGCAGAGCGCCGAGAGCGGCCTGCGCAGCGCCGACGGGCGCCGCATCGAGCTCACCGCTGCGAGCGAGAGCGGGCGCGATCTGGCCGCGGTGCTCAAGCCGGGAATGGTGGTCAGCGGACGTGTGCTCGAGCGCTTCGCCAACGGTGCCTACCTCTTCGCCCTGCGCGGACGCAACCTCATCGCCGAGAGCCGGGTACCGTTGCTGCGCGACAGCGTGGTCCGGTTCCAGGTCCTGGGCAGCGGCGACGGCCTGAGTCTGCGCCTGCTCGATGGCGGCGGCGCGCGCGACGCCTTCGTCGCCGGACCCGGTGCCGACCCGCAACGCCTCGGCCTGGCCGATACCGCCCTCGCGCGCCAGGCGATCACGCTGTTCGAACAGACCGGTGCGCCGCTGGTCCCCGAACGCTTGGCCCAGGCGGTGGATCAGGCGGGCGCGAGCGACACCCAGGTACGCAACGAGCTGCTCACCGCCCATGCCCTGCTCGCCCGCGCCAGGCTGCCGGTGACTCCCGCGACCCTCGCCCTCGCCCGCGCGGCGACCCGTCCCGGTTTGCCGCAGGCGGCCGCGGCGCTGCCGCCGGAGCTGAGCCGCCCGGCCAGCACACCCGCCGCCGCACCACCACCGGCCAT
>JBEPXK010000377.1:0-4444 GCA_041641915.1 Planctomycetota bacterium | reverse complement strand
GGCCTGGCCAAGACCACGGTGATCAAGTGCCTCGCCCAGGCGATGGCCGCCTCGTTCAGCCGGATCCAGTTCACCCCCGATCTGCTGCCGGCGGACATCGTCGGCACGCGTATCTTCGAAGGCGGCACTTTCACCACCCGCACGGGGCCGATCTTCGCCCAGGTGGTGCTCGCCGACGAGATCAACCGTGCCCCGGCCAAGGTCCAGTCGGCACTGCTCGAGGCGATGCAGGAGCGCCAGGTGACCATCGGCGAGGATACCTTCGACCTGCCCGATCCCTTCCTCGTGCTCGCGACCCAGAACCCGCTCGAGCAGGAAGGCACCTACCCCCTGCCCGAGGCCCAGACCGATCGTTTCCTGCTCAAGGTCCGCATCGGCTATCCCGGCGAGCAGGAGGAACGCCTGATCCTCGACCGCGCCCTGGCCGTCGAGCGGCCGGTGATCGAACCGGTGCTCGACCTCGAAGCCCTGAGCCGGGCCAAGCAGACCGTCGCCGCGGTGTTCATCGACGACCGCCTCAAGGACTACTGCGTCAGCCTGGTGCGCGCCAGCCGCGACCCGGCGGCCGCCGGGGTCGACATGGAGGGGCTGATCGAGGTCGGCGCCAGTCCGCGCGCGGTCATCGGCCTCGCCCTGGCTGCGCGCGCCCAGGCCTTCCTCGAAGGCAACACCTACGTCACCCCGCAGGACATCAAGACGGTCGCCGCCGATGTGCTGCGCCACCGCATCATCCCCAGTTACGAGGCCGAGGCCGAGGACCTGGACACCGACGCCCTGGTCGCCCGCCTGCTCGAACACGTCCCCGTCCCCTGAGGAGTCGCGTCGCGCATGCTCGATCTCAAGGACGTTTTGCGTCAGGTCCGCCGGCTGGAGATCCGGACCGAACGGATGGTCGACTCGCTCGCTGCGGGCGCCTACCGCTCGCGTTTCCGCGGCCAGGGCATGGAGTTCGAGGAGGTCCGCGAATACACCCCGGGCGACGACGTGCGCCACATCGACTGGAACGTCACCGCGCGCACCGGCAACGGCCGCACCGCCTTCATCAAGACCTTCCGCGAGGAGCGCGACCTCACCTGCCTGCTGCTGGTCGACGTTTCCGGGTCGATGAATTTCGGCGCCATCCCCGGCTGCTCGCCGCGGACCAAACTGCACGCCGCGACCGAGGCCGCGGCGATCGTCGGCACCACCGCGATGCGCAACAACGACACCCTCGGCCTGGTGACCTTCTCGAACCGCACCCACGTGCACATCCCCTGTCGCAAGGGACGCGGTCATGTGATGCGCATCCTGCGCGAGGTGCTCTCGGCCGACGCCGGCCACCAACCGACCTGCATGACCCGGGCGCTGGAGGAACTCCACCACACCACGCGCAAACGCGCGGTGTGTTTTCTCGTCTCCGACTTTCTCCA
Source organism: Planctomycetota bacterium (assembly GCA_041641915.1). GTDB lineage: Bacteria > Planctomycetota > UBA11346 > UBA11346 > UBA11346 > SLQH01. The sequence goes on along the minus strand of JBEPXK010000377.1, from coordinate 3,035 downwards.
GAGCGAGATCGAGTTCGGCGCCACCCTGATGCGCGTGGCCCGACGCCACGACATCATCGGCCTGCGGGTGGCCGATCCGGGCGAGGCGGCCCTGCCCGCGCGCGGCGGACCGCTGGTCCTGCGCGACCCCGAGAGCGGCGCCGAGACGGTGCTGGCCAACACCCGCGCCGGGCGTCGGCGCTACGCCGCGGCCTACCAGGCCCAGCGCAGCGCCACCGAACGCCTGTTCGCCAACGCCCGCTGCGAACTGGTCGACGTACGCACCGACCTGAGCACCTTCACTGCCCTACGCCGCTTCTTCGAGCAGCGCCGGAGGCGTCACCATGGCTAGCCGGTTGTTCGTGCTGCTGAGCGTGCTGCTCGCGAGCGGCGCGGCCGCCGAGCAGACCGCCGATCCGGCCGCCCTGCCGGCGAGCGCCGCCGGGGGACGGGTGCGCATCGCGATGGAAGCCGACACCGCGGCGCTGACGCTCGGCGATCCGCTCACCCTCACCATCACCTGTCTCTGGCCGCGCGCCTGGAAACAACCGCGCCTGCCCGATCCCACCGTCGCCTTCCGCCGGGTGGCGACGGTCGAACCGCCGGTGATCGCGCCCAGCGGCACCGACATGCGTGTGCGCTGGCGCCTGACCCTGCGCGCGCAGCGCCCCGGCGCCTGGGCGCTGCCACGACCGGTCGTGCAGATCCACGGCCCGGAGGGGCCGGTGCGGGTACGCGCGCCGGAGGTGATCGTCCAGGTCGGCGCGGGTGCCGACGAACCCGATCTCGCCGAACCCAGAGCACTCTGGCGCCGCCCGCCTGCGTTCACGCCGCAGCGCGGTCCCGGGGCGTGGCTGTGGCTCGTGCTCGGGGCGGCCGCGCTCGGCGCCGCGGCGCTGGCGGTGGAGATCCTCCGCCGTCGACGCCGCAGCCCGCCGCTCAGCCCGCACCAGCGCTTCCTACGCGACCTGCCCGATCCCCAATCGGTAACCGACGGCGCCGCGCTGGCCGAAGCCATCGGCCTCGCCCTGCGACGGTACTGCGGCGCGATCTGGAGCTTCGACGGCCCCGGCGCCACGCCGCAAGAGGTGCTCGATCGCCTGCGCGCCGACCTGCCGAACGAGGCCTTCCACCGCCTGCGCGGCCTGTTCGGCGACCTGGAGCGCCTGCGCTGGGCCCCGGGCGAACTCGCGGTGGTGGCGGTCAGCCCGCTGCTCGACGCCGCGCGCGAATGGGAGGCCGGCGTCGAACAACGCCGGGCCGCGGCGGCTGCGGCCGAACGGGAGGCGGCGTGAGCGAGCACTTCCGTTTCCTCGTACCCCATGCGCTCTGGCTGCTGATCCCGGTGGCCCTGCTGCTGGTGCTGCGGCCGCGCCGCGGCGGCGCCGGTTTCGGCGCCTACAATCTCGCGCTCGCGGCGCTGCGCCCGGCCCGCGGACCGCTGGTGCAGCGCCTGCTGTTCACCGTCGCCTGCGCCGCCCTGGTCATCGCCCTGGCCCGGCCGCAGTACGGCCGCGACCGCATCGCCTACGAGCAGCTCGAAGGCCGCGACATCATGCTCGTGCTCGACCTCTCGCTCTCGATGGTCGCCAACGACATGATCACCCCCGAGGAGGAACGCATCACCCGGCTCGAAGCGGTGACCCGCGCCGCGCGCGCGTTCATCGACAAACGCCCCCACGACCGCATCGGCCTGGTCTACTTCGCCGAGGACGCCTTCACCAGTTGCCCGCTGACCCACGACCACACCACGCTCGACTTCTTCCTTACCGAGACCGAGGCCAACCAGCTCGCGCTCTGGGAGCGCAGCCTGCGCCGCGGCTCCATGCAGGGCATCCTCGGCAACGGCACCAACCTCGGCCTCGGTTTGGGCATCGCCCTGCGCCGATTGGTCCCCGACCCCGAAGCGCTCCCGCCGACCGACATCGAACAGCATCCCGGTCGCGCGGTGGTGCTGATCACCGACGGCCGTGACACCGAGCAGCTCGACAACTGGCGCGACCCGCTCGAGGCGGCCGAACACGCCGACCGCCTCGGGGTGGACGTGCACGCAATCGGCGTTGGCGATCCGCAGGGGATCATGAGCGATCCGCGATTCTTCCTGGTCAGCGGCGAGCACCGGCCGATGCGCGTTCCGGCGAGTATGCTGCCGGACCTGGGCCGCCTGCGCGACATCACCGACATCGCCGACGGCATCAGCCGCCACGCCAGCCGCCCGGAACAGATCACCGACATCCTCGACAGCATCGAATCGCTGACCCCGAGCGAGCAGGAGATCCCCATCCGCCCGGACTACCGCGACCGATTCCTCTGGCCGCTGGTCCTCGGACTCGCCCTGCTCGGCTGCGTCCAGCTGCTCGAGCCGCGCCTGCGGGGGGTGACCTGATGGACTTCGCCCAACCCTGGGTCCTGTTCCTGCTGCCGCTGGTCCTTGCCGCGGCGCTCCTGCGCTGGCTCTGGGTCCGGCACCTGATCCACGCAGCACGCTCGATCGGCAGCGGCACCCCGCGGCTCACCCGCAGCGTCGCGCGCGCCCGCGAAAGGCTGCGCGCGATACTGATCTGGGCCGCCATCGCCTGCGCGCTGATCGCCGCCGCCAGACCGCGCGGTCCGCGCGCGGAGTCGACCCGGCGGAGCACCGGCGCCAATCTCTGCGTGCTCATCGACTGCTCGCGTTCGATGCTCGCCGAGGACCTCCACCCCGATCGCCTGCGCGTGGCCCGACGCAAGACCATGGACCTGCTCGCCATCGCGCCGACCCATCGCGTCGCGCTGATGCCCTTCGCCGCGATCAGCATGCCCCTGTGCCCGCTCACCGGCGACCACGCCACCATCCGCTCGCTGTTGCGCGATTGCAGCGTGGAGCTGTTCGCCGCCGAGCGTGGCAACCAGGGCTCCGCGATCGGCGCCACCGTCAGCGAGGCGGTGACGATGCTCGCCGAACACGCCGAGCGCGGCCAGGCGATCCTGGTGTTCAGCGACGGCAAGGACTACGACAGCGCGGCGGTGGAAGCGGCCGCGCGCGACGCGCGCTACGCCGGGATCCCGGTCTACGG
>JBEPXK010000376.1:0-4444 GCA_041641915.1 Planctomycetota bacterium | reverse complement strand
ACGACGACGCGGGCTGGGGGGCCGGTGGCCTGTGAAGACCCTCGATCCGGCCTTGGAGCCCCGGGCGGTCCTCGCCCCGCTCCGGGAGTCGGTCAGGCAGCTGGTGATTGTCAATACCACGATGTATCAAGGCGAATGGGACGACTTCGAAGAAGACATCCGCCGGCGTCAGGCCGGCAAACCGTACGTGTTCCGCGTCGACCTCGAATCCCGCGAGGCCCTGGCCTGGGTCCAGGGGTTCCGGGCCTACGAGCGGGCCAGCGGCAAACGTCTGGCGGACGGGATCATGACCGAGGAGGCACGGTGAGCATGACTGGTGAGAACGACACGCGCCGCGGGCGCTCGTGGGCGATGACCGCCCTGCTCTGCGCCGCCGTGCTGATCGCCGCCTGTGGCGGCGGCGACCGCGAGGAGGCCATGACCCGGGCCGAGGAGCCGCGTCCGGCCGCCGACGAAGGCGCCGGGACCCAGGCCGCGCCGGTGATCGAATCGGTGGTGCTCGACGTGGACGGGGAGACCCGCCATCTCTCGGACCTGCCCTTTGATCACAGTTGGGACCTGGTCCTGCCCGCGCCGGTGCACATGAGCTGGATGGACGACCAGATCCACGGCCTGTTGTTCATGCAGCTGACCAACGGCCAGATCCACGGCATCGATATCTACAGCGGCGAGACCCGATGGGTCACCCGGCCCCTGCCCAAGCTCATCAAGTCACAGCACCAGCCCTGCGTGGTCAGCGAAGAGGTACGCCGTGACAACGGCGAGATCTTCAAAGACGAGCGGCTCTACGTGATCAGCGAGGACAAGCTGTTCGTGTTCGATTGCCACTACGGGCAGCTGATCTGGCGTTACCATCTCGGCCGCAACGGCTCCTACGGCTTCGAACCCTCCAGCGGTCCCTTCGCCATCGGCAGCCTCGGTAGCCTGCGGGTGTTCGTCGGCGACTGGGAGGGCCGGATCCGGGTGGTGGCCTACGAACAGGAGAAGGACCGCCCCTACCTCAAGTGGCAGTTCCCGCTGCGCGCGGTCGCCAGCGCCCAACCGACGGGCATGGAAGGCCTGACCTACGTCGGCGATCGTGGAGGCATGATGCGCTGCTTCGACCTCGACCGCGAGGTCCAGTGGATCTACAACGCGCGGGCGCCGATCATCGCGCCGGGGATGGTCCGTGGCCGGACCCTCTACTTCGGCGCCGAAGACAACATCATGCACGCCATCGATCGCCGCACCGGCCGCGAGCTCGGCGCGCTGTTCCTCGAGAGCCCGGTGCGCAGCCGCCCGTTCGCTTTCAACGACGATCCGCACCACATCTACGCCTTCGCCGGTGGTCGCAGCGATGTTGGCGCCAAGGCCGCGGTCCAGGGGCTGCACAGCTTCTACACCGCGGACGACAACATCCCCTACAAGGATGTGGAGAAGCATTACCTCGAGGTCGAGCGGATGGCCAAGGAATGGTTCGCTGAGGGCATCACCCGCGTGGTCGCCTCGAGCCCCGGTCATCTGTACGTGACCCGGAAGAATTCGAACGTGATCCTCGACCTCGACCGTCGCACGGGCGAGATCAACTGGAACTGGAGCCTCGACGAGGAGCGCAAGGGCGAGGATCGCACCGTCCACCTCGTGGAGTACACCGACAGCACCGACGAGATCCGCACCATCGTGACCGTCAATGCCGATGGCCACGTGATCGCCTATCGTCTCTTCGGGCACCAGCGCTGAAGCGTTCACAGGCCGGGTCCGCAGTCCAGCGGGTCACGATCCCGCTGAGGTAGATCGCTTCTGCGGCCCCAGCCTGCTGTCGGTGCATGACCAATCGCTGGGCCAGAACCGCCATCTCCGCCCCGCCGGCCCCAGCTCAGCCCATTGCGGACGTGGCGTAACGGCGCAGGCCCACCGGCCATACGTAGTCATGAACAGCCTGGATGGCGCCATGGCGACAGGCTCCGCCCATCCTCCCTGAGGCATGCCGGTAGGGGTCTGCGCGTCGCGCTTCCGAGCAAACCCACACGCCCCGCGATGGACATCGCGGGGCGTGTGGGTGGGACTGTCGATACGCTCAGCGCGTCAGAGCTCGATGCTCACGCCCGGGGTCTCGACCTTGTTGTCGATGCGGAAGCCATCGCTGGCGGTGGCGCTGCCGACATTGCCGGCGGCATCGATCGCTTCGACGCGGATGCGGGCGGCGCGGGTGCTGATGTCCGGGATCTTGAACGAGAAGCTTTTGTCGGGATCGAGCTCGCTGCCGATCGTCTTCCATGCGGCGCTCTCGTCACCCTGGAACGAGACGGTGACCGACTTCGCGGCCAGGTTCATGTCTTGGATCTGGAACGGGACGGTGACCTCGGTGCCCGGCTTGAACACGCGCCGTAGCGGACCGCCCGGCTTGTCGTCGGGGTCCTTGACGCCGATCGGCGAGAGCAGGGTGATCTTGGGCTGCTGGGTGTCGACGATCAGCTCGACCGCGCGGGCCATCGCTCCCTTGGGTTCCGGGCTGGTGTTGCCGGCATCGTCCTCGGCGCGGAGGTAGAGATCGTAGACGCCGTCGGCGGGGGCGTTCCAGGCCAGGACGGTCGGCTTGAACGCCGCGTCGCCCGCCTCGGGCACGGCGACCGGGCCCTTGTTCCAGGCGCTGCCGCCGTTGTTGCTGTAATAGAGCACGACCTTGGCCAGACCGGCCGGCCCGGCGTCGCTGGCGCGAATGTCGAGGTCGACCGCACGCGAGGCGGTGATCGACGGGCCGTTGATCCGTGCGCTGGGTGCGACGGCGTCGATGATGATGTTGGTGCTGATGCTCGTGCCGGTGTTGCCGGCCCGGTCGACCGCCTCCAGGCGCAGGCGGCCAGCGGCGGTCATGTCCATCGGTGTGGTCCACTCGTACTCGCCGGTGTTGGGCACCGATTCGGCGATGGCGGTGAAGTTATCTTCGCCGCTGCGGGCCCAGCCGATGGTGATCGGCGTCGAGTGCATGTGCGGATCGTTGGCATCCCAGGTGATGGTGTAGCTTTTGCCGCCCTGTAGCTCGGCCCCGGTGGCAGGGTAGCTGATGCCAGCGCTCGGCGCGGTGCGATCGATGATGAATTCGCCGTGGGGCCGGCTGTCGGCATCCGGGGCCGGGGCGATCAGGCCGCTGATCTCTTCGATGCGGACGTAGATCTGCCAGTGGCCTTCGGTCGGCTTCCATTGGATAGGGGTGTTGGGACCGAAGGTGATGCCGTGCTTGGACCAGGAGCTCCAGCTGCCGTCGGCGTAGCTGCGGTACCACAGTTCGCGGTTCTTGACGTCGTCGTCGTTTTCGCGCACGGCGAGAGAGATGGTGCCCTTGTTGGACACCGGGATCAGGCGATCGTCGACGAGATGCTTTTCGGCCTGCGGCTCGGCGGCGTGCCCGGTGGCGAGCAGACCGAAGGCGGCGATCAGGGTGGGAATGCGCATGATGCTCAGCTCTCCTTGGCGTGGCGCAGGGCGTTACGGAAGAAGCGGACCCCGTCGCCTTCTCGTTGGCGTGGAAGCCGGGTCCATTCCGGATGGTTCTCCCAGCGGAGGAAGCGCTCGGGATGTGGCATCAACCCGAAGACCCGTCCGCCGGGATCGCAGATACCCGCGATCGCCCCGTCGCTGCCGTTGAAGTTGGTATCGGAGGTGTAGCGCAGGGCGATCTGATTGCCAGCTTCCAGTCGGTCGAGCACCGCTTGCGGGGCGCGGAACCGACCTTCGGCGTGGGCCACCGGCAGCTCGATCTCCTCCTCGTCGGCGACCCAGGCGCAGACGCTCGGGTCGCCGCGCAGGCAGACCCAGCGATCGGTGTACATCCCGCTGGTGTTGTGGGTCAGGGTGACCTGCTGGCTCTCGCCGTTGGCGAAGTGCGGTAGCAAACCCGCTTTGACCAGGACCTGGAAGCCGTTGCAGATGCCGATGACGTAGCCACCACGATCGACGAAGCCGAGCAGCTCCTCGCGCAGCGCGCAGATCAGCTCGTTGGCGAACACCCGCCCCGAAGCCACGTCGTCGCCGTAACTGAAGCCGCCGGGGATGGCGAGGATGCGATAGTCGCGCAGCAGCTTGGGACGTTCGCGCAGAGCGTTCACGTGCAGCGTGGTCGTGTCGGCCCCGGCCACTTCGAAGGCGTAGGCCGTCTCCGCTTCGCAATTCGTGCCCGCCGTGCGGAGCACCAGCACTTGTGGCTTCATGCGCCTCCTCCCGATGGGCCGGATTGGATCGGGCGGCCCGCAGGGGTCAAAGGGCGTCTTCGCGCCGCGTGTATTCCTGCGCGTGATCGGGTTCGACCATGCATTGCCGGCCGGATGGAAGGTCTTTCGGGGCAGAGGGTCGCCGAGGCTGCTAGTTGAAGGCCGTGGGGGGCGGAGGCGGCATCGCGTAGCGATAGGTGGCCCCGGTGGGGCCACCGGGCCGACGCAGCGCAAGCGCAGCCCCGCAGCGAAGCGAG
>JBEPXK010000375.1:0-4471 GCA_041641915.1 Planctomycetota bacterium | reverse complement strand
GTGAAGTGGTTGGCGTAGGTGGCATCCTCGTGGGCGTCCTCGTGCACAACGATGGTCGCCTGCGGCACCACCACGCCGGCGGTGTCGTCGTCTTCGCAGGTCCCACCGATGCTCGCGACCGGCACCCCGCGGTACTCGATTGCGGGCGCGTCGGAGGCGACGCTCGCCCGGATGCGGAATGGCACGTTGCCGTCGTCGTAGTCATCGTCGACCGCGAAGACCTGGACGCTCTGGGGCGTGGACCAGTTGCCGGCGGTGAAGAACAGAGTCGTCTCCTGCTGATAGCCGGCGTCCAGATCGGTGTCGACCACCGCCTCGCTCGCATCGCTGCTGTCCAGGTTCACGACCACGTCGTCGCTGGGCTGGCAGGACAGGGCGACGGTGACGGTCTGCGGTGTGGCGCTGCCATCGGCCTCGCGGGTGGGGCCGCTGAGCTCGCCGAGCACCAACCCGGCCGTATCGTTGTCGGCGATGCTCGCCATCGCGCTGCGGGTGTCGCCGAGGATGTAGCCGCTGCCGGCCTGCAGTTCCACGATCACCGTCTCCGGCGTATCGCCTTCATCCAGGCGGTCGTCCAACGGCCGGATGAGCAGATCGGTACTGTGCACCCCAGCGGCGAAGGCGACGGTCGCGCCCGGGTCCTGATAGTCGTTCCCGGCGACGGCGCTCCCGCTCAGCGCGATATCCACGCTCAGCGCCGAGTCGGCATCACCGCTGCGCGTCAGGCGGAACAGCGCCGTGTCGCCCGACTCCGAGGCCACGCCATCGACCAGCGCGATCGCGACCCGCGGCTCCGCGCCATAGGCCATGCCCACCAGCACCAGGGCCAGCAGACACCGCACACCCGTCATGACGCGGGAGCCCGTACGCTCCGTGCTCATATCCACTCCCCTCCGCCCCGCCAGCGCCCGAGCGCGCAAGTCATTGCGAAAGCTACCTCGGCCAGAAAGCCGATCAACAACCATCGCGTGCGTAGACCGCCTGGGTCAAATAGCGAAGCACAGGCCCAATCGCAGGCTCCGAGTCTACGCACGCACATCAGAGGGGGCGCTGCCCCCTCGCGCGCTCACGCGCACCCCAGCTGCGCTTGCTCCTCGCTTCGCTGCGGGGCTGCGCTTGCGCTGCGTCGGCCCGGTGGCCCCACCGGGGCCGGCTATCGCTGCGCGATGCCGGTTCCGCCCTGCGGCCCATTTTTGCAGAAAACCACCCCTCGGTCGGCCGACCCGTTGACGACGATTCTTGCCGTGCGAAGGTGCTGCGCGAGCTCTGAGGGACCCTTCTTGCTTGGACAAAAAAACAACGTTTTGAAAGAGGCGCTGTCACAAGCCGTCGAGGCACAGGGGGTTCGGGGGTCGAAGTCCCCTGGTGGAAAAGGTGGGCCGGAGCCCTATGCTCAACCCTTGGGTTGTGGACGGAGGCCCACCTTGGTTGCCTCCCGACCGCCTCCGTTCAATGCCCCACCAAGCTCAGCGCCACCTGTTCGACGCCCTTGACCTGCCGCAGGCGCGCGGTGAACAGATGGATCTCGGCCGCGGTGCCGTGGATGATCAACACCTCCATGCACCGGTGGTGGTCGAGATGGACGTGGGTGGTGACCTTGATCTCGGCGCTGCAATCGTGCTGCAGTTCGACCAGCCGACCGGGCAGGCCGCGGGTGTGGTGATCGTAGACCATCGAGATGGTCCCGTGGACGCGTCCGCCCTGACCCCATTCGCGGATCGCAAGGTGGGTACGCAACAGGTCGCGGATGAATTCCGAACGGTTGCCGGCGCCGCTCTGGCGTACCATCTCCTCGAGCTGCTCGTAGAGCGAACGCTCGATCGACATGCTCAACCGCACCAGCTCGGACATCGCATCTCCCGCAACCGCCGATCGCGGCCGATCGGTAGGTTCCGCCACGCTGCACGAGGTTCAAGTTGCATCGCGCGGCGCCCCCGGCTCGAATCGCATCGTGCCGACCGCCAGACGCCGCTTGCTCATCCGCGGACGGGTGCAGGGCGTGGGTTTCCGCCCCCACGTCGTCCGCCTGGCCCGTGAACTCGGGCTGACCGGCCGGGTCGGCAACGAACCGGCCGGGGTGGTGATCGAGGTCGAGGGGCCGATCGCTTCACTCGACCGCTTCCAGGCGCGCGTGGTCGATGAGCTTCCGCCGCTGGCCTGGATCCACGACATCGTCGTCACCACGCTCGCGCTCGCTGGCGACGAAGCCTTCAGCATCGCCGCGAGCGGCGCGACCGGCGCCCAGGATCTGGCGATCACCCCCGATGCGGCGACCTGCGCCGCCTGCCTCGCCGAGATCCGCGACCCGGCCGATCGGCGTCACGCCTATCCCTTCGCCAACTGCACCGACTGCGGCCCGCGCTATTCGATCATCGACGCCGTGCCCTACGACCGTCCACGCACGACCATGCGCGACTTCGCGATGTGCGCCGCCTGCCACCGCGAATACACCGACCCCGACGATCGCCGCTTCCACGCCCAGCCCAACGCCTGCCCGGTCTGTGGTCCGCAACTGTGGCTGGAGGAGGTCGGGGAGCCGGAGCCGCGGGTGTCCCACCGCGGTCCCGCCGCGCTCGCCGCCACCGCGGCGCGGCTCGCGGCCGGCGCCATCGTCGCGATCAAGGGCCTCGGCGGCTTCCACCTCGCCTGCCGCGCCGACGACCCGGCCGCGCTCGCCCACCTGCGCGCGCGCAAGCAGCGCGAGAGCAAGCCCTTTGCGGTGATGGTGCGTGACCTGGCCACCGCACGGCGCCTCGCCATCGTACCGGAAGCGGCAGCCGACCTGCTCGCATCGCCAGCGGCACCGATCGTGCTGCTGCCGCGGCGTACCGACCCCCAGCCGCCACCGGTGGCCGACACGGTCGCCCCCGACACCGATCAGCTGGGTCTGTTCCTGCCCTACACCCCGCTGCACCACCTGTTGCTGCGCGCCGGGCCCGCGGCCCTGGTGATGACCTCGGCCAACCCGGCCGGCGAACCGCTGACCCACGCCAACGACGAGGCCCGCAGCCGTCTGTCAACCATCGCCGACGCGATCCTGTTCCACGACCGCCGCATCGCCCGACCGATCGACGACTCGGTGATCATGGCCGATCCCGATGGCGCGACGTGCACCTTCACCCCCGTGCGGCGGGCCCGCGGCTATGTCCCCGATCCGATCTTCCTGACGCAGCCGGTGCCGCTGCCGGTGCTCTCGCTCGGCGGCGACCTCAAGTCCACCCTGTGCCTCGCCGCCGACGAGCGCGCGGTGCTCGGCGAACACCTCGGCGACCTCGCCCATCCCGCCGCCTTCCGCGCCTTCGTCGCCGCCGGCGAGCGTTTGGCCCAGCTGCTCGCCATCGCGCCGGAACGGGTCGCCTGCGACCTGCACCCCGGCTACCACAGCGCGCGCCATGCGGCCGGGTTCGGCCTGCCGCTGGTCCGGGTGCAACACCATCACGCCCATGTCGTCGCCTGCGCGGCCGAACACGGCCATGGCGGCCCCCTGCTGGGAATCGCCTGCGACGGCACGGGCTACGGCGACGACGGCAGCATCTGGGGTGGCGAGCTGCTGCTGGTCGACGGACCGCAGGCCAGACGCCTGGGCCACCTCGCCGCCCTGCCGCTGCTCGGCGGCGACGCCGCGGCCTACGAGACCTGGCGCCCCGCCGTCGGCCTGCTGCACGCCGCCTTCGGCGCCGACTGGCGGCAGCAACTGCCGCGCACGCGGCTCGACCTGCCGCCCCAGGCCGCGGCACTCGCCGCCACCCGCTTGGCCAACGGCCGCGGCACCACCCCCTGCTCGAGCCTGGGCCGGCTGTTCGACGCCGTCGCCGCGCTGCTCGGCGTGGCCACCTGCAACCGCCATGAAGGCGACGCCGCGATCAGGCTCGAGGCCCTGGCCCACGCCGCCACGCCTGCGCCCCTCTCCCTGCCACTGCGCCACGACGGCACCGGCATGAGGCTCGACTCCCCGGCCCTCGCCCGCCAGCTGCTCGACCGGCTCGCGGCCGGCAGCCCGCCCGCCGCCCTTGCCCGTGGCTTCCACGACGCCGTCGCCGACGCCTTCGTCGCGGCCGCCATCGCGGCGGCCGATGATCACGGTGTACGCACGGTGGCACTGACCGGCGGCTGCCTGCTCAACCGTCTGTTGCGCCGCGGCATGCGCTGCGGACTCGAACAGCACGGCCTGCGGGTCCTCACCCATCGCCGCACGCCGCCGGGCGATGGCTGTCTCGCCCTCGGCCAGGCGCTGATCGCGGCTCACAGCCCGATCGGCTGAAAGCCGTCTCGGTTCCGCGTCTACACGCGATCCACGCCGCAACCGCATGCGAACAGGTCCGAACGGTGGCCGCCGCCGCGCCATCCGACCTCAGACGCCAGGCTGACCCACGATCAGCGCAAGCCACCTCCAGAAGCCGGACGGCGGGCCGTCAGCCATTCCCTTCCCCACCATGTTCATTCGTGAGGCTTCTATCAGAGGGGGCGCTGC
>JBEPXK010000374.1:0-4484 GCA_041641915.1 Planctomycetota bacterium | reverse complement strand
GAACGCGCGGTTGCCGATCTCGATGCCGAGGCGCTGGGCGCGGCGATGGCCGAAGCGGAAGAGGTGCAAACGCAGTACGCGCGGCTGATTAAGGTGGAGCCGCTGCCGGAGCCGCTACGTGAACGGGTCCGCTCGCTGCGCGCCGAGCAGGTTGCCTTCTCGCAGCGCGCACACGACGTCTACGCGGGGTTCATCGCCGATCAGTTCGACGAGGACGCGGTGGCCGCCGCCTCCGGCCTGCACGCGATGCGGGTCGATCTGACGCGGCGCTGCAAGGCGGTGGAGGACGACAGCGCGCAGGTGCTGGAAGGCGAGATCGCCACCCTCGCCGCGCAGTCCAAGTTGCGGCGCCGGATCGGCCTCGGGGTCTTCCTGGTCGCACTGCTGGTCTCGATCCTGTTCCTCGGACTGACCATCCGGGCCTGGATCACCCGTCCGCTCGGTGAGACCCTGCGACGGCTCCAGGCACGCGGCGGCGATTTCACCCGCATCTCGCAGGGCCGCGATGAGATCCACACCTTCCGCACCGCCTTCGACGACATGTGCCGTATCATCGACACCCAGCTGAGCGACCTGCGCGAGGAGGTGGCCGAACGGCGCCGGGCCGAAGAGCGTTCGGCCACCTTCCGCCAGCTGGCTGAGGTCTCGACCCAGGCCTTCAGCCTGTGCGACCTCGATGGTCGGTTGACCTATGTCAATCCCGCTTTCGCCGCGATGCTCGGACTCGACCGCGGTGCGACCCTCGGCGAACGCCTGGACCGGTTCCTGGTGCCGGTCGCCGGCGGCAATCAGTCGAGCTCGGCGCTGCACCGAGCGATGAAGCTGGGCCGGTTCTCGACCGCGGCGGAGCTGCGCGGCGCCGGGGGGCGTTCGGTGCACACGTTGCAGCACTTCGCGATCATCTGCGACTGCGACGGCCAGCCCTTGTGCATCGCCAACGTGCTCACCGACATCAGCGAGCTCAAGCAGACGCAGGAACAGTTGGCCGAGCTCAACCGCACGCTCGAGCACCGGGTGGAGCAACGCACCGCGGAATTGCGCGAGGCCAACACCTCGTTGACCGCCGCGCTCGACGAGTTGCGCTCGATGCAGGAACACCTGGTCCAGGCGGAGAAGCTCTCCGCGCTCGGCGGCATGGTCGCCGGGGTGGCGCACGAGATCAACACGCCGGTCGGGGTGGGGATCACCGCTGCGAGCCTGCTCGGCGACGAGATCGGTCGGCTGCACGACGATTTCGCGCAAGGCACGCTCAAGCGTTCGCAGCTCGCGCAGTTCATCGAACGCACGACCGAGGCGGCGGGGATCATCCAGGCCAATCTGCAACGCGCGGGGGAGCTGGTACGTTCGTTCAAGCAGGTGGCGGTCGATCAGTCCAGCGGCGCACCGCGCGAATTCGCTCTGCTCGATTACACCCGCGAGGTGCTCAAGAACCTCGAGCCGTGCCTCAAGCGCACACGCCATCGCCTGGTGGTCGATGGTGACGCGGACATCGTGGTGCGTTCCTTCCCCGGGCCCTTCGCGCAGGTGTTGACCAATCTGTTCACCAATGCGCTCGATCACGCCTTCGACGGGGTAGAGGAAGGCACGATCCGCGTGGCGGTCGAACGCGAGTCGGCGAGCATGGCCGTGGTGCGGTGCAGCGACGACGGCGTGGGCATGGATCCGGTGACGCGCGAACGAGTTTTTGCCCCCTTCTTCACCACCAGACGCGGTCGCGGCGGCACCGGTCTCGGACTGCATCTGGCTTTCAATCTGGTAGCGCAGAAACTGGGGGGGACCCTGACGTGCACCAGCTCGCCGGGGGCGGGCAGTTCATTCATGATCAGACTGCCTCTGCGGCGGAACATCGACGGCGTGGAGATCACGCCGCTGGCAGTGAAACGGACCTGATATGGACGAACAGCCCGATCCCGATGCCATCGCCTTCGCCGCCGAAGACAGGGCTCCGTCGTCCTGCGAGGCGCAGCGGGGTTCGTGGAAGGTGCTGGTGGTCGATGACGACATGGAGGTGCACAGCATCACCCGGCTGGTGCTCGCCGGCTATCGGTTCGCCGGCCGGGCGATGACCCTGATCAACGCCTTCAGTGCTCGTGAGGCCAAGAAGCTCTTCGCCAGCAATCCCGATATCGCTCTGGTCCTGCTCGACGTGGTCATGGAGCACGATCAGGCCGGGCTCGAGTGCGTCCGGTACATCCGCGAGAGCCTGAAAAACACCGATGTGCGCATCGTGTTGCGCACCGGCCAGCCCGGCCAGGCTCCCGAGGAGCGGGTGATCGTCGATTACGACATCAACGATTACAAAGAGAAGACCGAACTCACCTCGACCCGTCTGATCGCCACCGTGACCGCCGCGCTGCGTACCTACGGCCAGCTGCGCACCATGCGCCGCTATCGTGAAGGGCTGGAGCTGATCGTGCGCTCCGCCGCCAGGCTGTACGATGTGCAGACCATGCGCTCCTTCCTCACCGGGGTGCTGGCCCAGATCACCGCCCTGATCGACTGCCTCGGCGGCCCCGCCGCCGAGTCCACCGCCGGTTTCGCGGCTGTCGGTTCCGCTGCCGAATGGGAGATCCTCGCCACCGCAGGCCGGTTCCAGGCCGCCGTCGTGCCGGTGGTCGACGACCTGCTCGACGCCGACGTCCGGCATCTGGCCGCCGACCCGCGCCTGTTGCCGGCCAGCCATTTCGGCGATGCCTGCTTCGTGAGCCTGCACCGCAGCCACGACGAACGCACCGTGCTGGTCTACCTCGCCGACTGCCCGCCGCTCGACGCCGCCGCCCGCGAACTGATCCAGGAGTTCACCGCTACCATTCCGGCCGCGCTGGCCAACGTCCAGGTGGCCGAGGACCTGCTCGCCCTGCGCGGCGAGCGCGCCGATCCGTCTGCGGATGCGGCCGAATAGGTCGCACGGCGATGTGAGGGGGAGAACGCGAGCCCCTCGCTCCGGGGCGGGCCGGCGCTACCAGCCGGGACCGAGCAGGTCGATCTCGCCTTCGGGCCAATCGGTTTCCGCCGGATGGATCATCACGATCGGATCCCAGAACGTGGTGCCGTCGCCGGTCGAGTTGACGATCGGGTTGGCGACCCGGCGTGAGCCGAGCTTCTCGTAGAAGCCGGGGACCTTGGTCTGGAACAGCGACACCGGCAGATCGGGCCCGAGGCGCTCGAAAGCGGCAGCGACCACGGTGCGTCCGAGCCCGGTGCCCCGCAGCGCCGGATCGCTGCAGACCCCGGCCAGCGCGAGGATGTCGCTCACGCCCCGCGAGGTGCGGATGGAGCGGATGAAGCTGCGGGCCTGAGCCAGCACGCGGTGGCCATTGCGCAGCAGGTGGATCTGTTCGGCCCGGTGCAGGGGGCTGTCTTCGCGGGCGTAGCGCAGTTTCTCGTCGACGTCGGCTTCGAGGTCCCGGCCCTCCTTGGGCCACACCGACCGCCAGAGGCGGACGCAGTCGCGCATCTCGTCGCGGCCGAGACTGGCCAGCGAAACCGTGGTGATCCGGGCTTCGACCTGCACAGCGGCATTGCATGTGCGTGCTAGGCCGGGCGCAAGGGGCAGTTACCTGTTTCACAGCCGGCACGTGCGACACCGCGGCGGATTCACACCGGGTCCGGGGCTTGTTCCGCGCGCTGCGCCGCGAGGCTGGCGCCATGAGCGAGCTGTGCATCGAAGCGGTGGGGCCAACGATGGCCGGGCGTATCGCCGAACTGGCCAGTGAGATCTGGCGCGAGCATTACCCCGCAATCATCGGGCGTGGCCAGACCGATTACATGCTCGCGCGCTACCAGAGCCCGGCGGCGATCGTCGCGGCGATGGAATCCGGTTACCGGTATTGCCTCATGCGTTGTGGTCACCGTCCGGTCGGCTACCTCGCCTACCGGATCGCTGACGGCGCGCTGGAATTGAGCAAGTTGTACCTGCGCGCCGCCTTCCGCGGCCGCGGTTGGGGTCGCTCCGCCTTCGCCTGGGTCGAGGCGCGCGCCCGCGCGGCCGGGGTGAGCCAGGTGTATCTGCGGGTCAACCGCCACAATCACGGTAGTCTCGCCGCGTACGCCGCCTGCGGCTATCGCCGGGTCCGGGATGTGATCGACGATATCGGTGGCGGCTACGTCATCGACGACCATATCTACGCCAAAGAGCTGTGACCGGATGGCGTGGCCCCGCCGGGTTCCGACGTCACACGGCCGGCCACATTCGGGCCCGTCGCGCGCGGTGGGGCGGGCGAGCGGGGGATGTCGGGCGGACGCAATCGGCGCAGCCGATCCACGGAATCGTGACAAAGGCAGAGTGGTCGGTCCATTCGCTGGCAGCGAAGCCCCTGAAATGGCTCCCTGCCTGGTTCGGGGCAAGGCCTGATCCGCGAAGGCGAGCGGCAGTAGCCGCTGCCAGCGAGCGATCCCGTCGGGCGGTCTATTTTTGAGCGGGTGACGTCGAGCGTACAGCCGGATCTTACATTCCGGTCATTTGCCGCTTTGCTCGCCATCCA
>JBEPXK010000373.1:0-4487 GCA_041641915.1 Planctomycetota bacterium | reverse complement strand
CGCTTCGGCGTGCTGAGCACCATCGGCAACGCCGCCCCGCTGTTGGGTATGACCGGTACCGTGGTCGGCATGATCGCCTCTTTCGATGCGCTGCAGGAGAAGGCCGGCGACGTCGGCGTGGTCGCCGGCGGTATCAGTACCGCGCTGATCACCACCGCCGCGGGTCTGGTGATCGCGCTGTTCGCGGTCATCCCCTACAACTACTTCAGCGCGCGTAGCGATTCCATCGACCTCGAGATCGAGGAAACCAAGTCGCAATTCGTCGATTTCATCACCACCGGCATCTGAGGCGGCGACGGCGAGCACCATGCCACGACGCGGGCACAAACGCAGGCAACGCGAGGGAAGCGGTGAGATCCCCACCGGTTCCTTCAGCGACATCGCGTTCCTGCTGATCATCTTCTTCATCATCGCCGCCTCGCTGGTCAAGACCCGCGCTTTCGAGGCGACCATCCCGTCGAGCGAATCCAAGAGCGAGGAATCCAAAGAGGAAGAGAAGCGCATCGTGCTTTCCGGTGACCGCATCCTGTGGAATTCCGAGCCGATCACGTTCGACAAGCTCGTGGCCAAGCTGGAGAGCCTCGGACTCGACGAGATGGAAGAAGACGATCAGGATCGCTTCATCATGCTCGATAATCAGTCGGGGACGCTCTACAAACGCTTCTACCGCGTCTGGGCCGCGATCGCCGAGGCCGGCGGCAACGTGGCGTTGGTCGAGCAGGAAGGGGAGGGGTGATGGCCCGTCGCACGCGTCGCGCAGCGACCACCGTCCCGCTGGCCAGCATGGGCGACATCGCCTTCCTGCTGATCACCTTCTTCATCATCACCTCGAGCTTCGTCAAGAACAAGGGCGTCGAGCTGACCGAGCCCGAAAGCAAGGACATCGAGCTGATCGAGAGCCCGCCGCCGATCGTGGTCGCGCTCGATCACAAGGGCCAGATCATGGTCGATGGCGATCGGATGGCTTCGCCGAGCGCGGCGGTGTCGCGGATCTCCCGCTTGCTCGAGTCCCACTTCGGGCAGAACACCGACCAGTACGAGATCCTGTTTCTCGCCGATGAGAATCTTCCTGACCGCGAGTACATGCCGCTGATCGCAGCGTTGGCCGAAACCGAGGCGAAGATCCAGATGGGTGGACGTGAGGAACAATGAAGGAGCAGCAGATGGCTGATGCCGCCGGGTACGAGCGCCCGATCGAAGAGGATTATGACGAGTCGGAGCTGCCTGCCGATGCCACGGTGGACATCGATCGTCTCTCGCCGGACGACCAGCTCGCGCTGTTCTCGCGCGTGCCTTTCCTGCCGTACTTCGTGCTCGCGATCGTCGTCCACGTGGTGCTGATCGGCGCGACCTCGGTGGGCTTCGTGATCTCCCTGATCGAGGGCGAGCCACCGGAGACGGCTGCGGTCGCGGACGATGCGGCAGACGAGGCGGATGCAGCGGCAGACGGAGACGAGGCGCCTGCGGCAGGCGGCGATGCGACCGCGCAGACGCCAGCGCAGGAGGACGGATCGGAGCCGGCGCAGGATCCGGTCGAGGCCCGCGCCGATGAATCGGCGTACGCCCGCGAAATCACCGAGACCGCCGAACCGCCCGAGGATCTCGGCGATGCCGCCGGAGACGATCTCGGCGACATCCTCGAGGGCATGGACTGAACAGGGGCGACCGGCGGATGATTCCCCATCGCGATCGCATTGTGCTCGGCTGCGTGCTCCCTCTGGGGGTGCTGGGTGCGCTGGTGCCCGGCCTGGCGCTGCGCGCCGCGCAGCGCACCGCCGCGCTGCAGTACAGCAGCGAGCCGCAATGGGCCCACGCCTTCGGCGATGCCCCGCATCGCTGGCAGATCTGGATCGCCCTGGCGCTGGCGACTCTGATCGGGCTGTACATCGCCGCTGCCGCGCTGCGCGCGGTGCTGTGGCCGGGCCCGCGCGCGCACCGCATGGTCCACCGGGCCTTCGTCGCCAGTTACATCCTGCTCATCGGCGCCGCGATCTACGGCGTGATGATTACCGGCTGGGCCGCCGCCTACACGCCGAACCCCTTCAAGCCGGAGCCGTGGAAGAGCACCGACGACCTCGAACGGTTCTGGTATCAGCTCCCCTACTGGTTTGTGCCGTTGGTGGCCGTGGGTGTGTTCGTGGCGCTGCATGTCCGCTGGCTGCGCGCGGCGGCGCAACGGGCCTACGGGGTGATCAACGAGTCGGCCGCGGCCGAGGAGGCCAGCGGCGAGCTGATCGTGGAGAACCTGCGTTCCTTCGGCCGCGATCCGAGTTACCGCAAGAGCTGGCTCGCGAGCCTGGTGCTCCATCTGTTGGTGATCGTGTTGCCGTTGCTGTTCTTCCGCGGCTGCGGCATGCTGCGTAACGTGCGCCCGCCGGGCCGCGGTGTGCCGGCGGCGCAGATGAAGACGGTACAGAAGCAGAAGAAGGAGAAGAAGAAGGAGATCATCCTCAGCGAGAAATCGCCGGTGCTCTTCGACCAGCCCAAGGTCGAGGACAGCCAGGTCCTCGAAGAGGTGACCGAGGAGGCGCAGCAGACCTACAAGGTCTCCGCTGCCGGCACTCCCGGGAACCAGGGTGAAGGTGGTCCGGGCGAAGGCGGTTGGATGGGTGAGGTCGGTGGGGCCTTGACCTTCATCCGCCTGCGCGATGTCGGCCGCGGTTGGGACGACGGTATGACCCAGAACGCCGACCGCAACTTCCTGCGCTGGTACCGCAATAACACCGCCGTCACCTTCGATGTCGAGGAGAACGGCCGGGCGATCGATCCGAGCGACATCGATCGTTACGAGATCGGCTACGCACCGCCCTTCGTGTACATCACGGGCACCGACAAGGTGCGGATGAGCAGCGGTGAGAAGGACATCCTCAAGGACTACCTGTTCAACCGGCACGGCCTGTTGTTCGCCGACGCCGGCAGTCGTCAATGGCACCGTAGTTTCGCCAGTTTCATCGAACGGCTGACCGGTAAATCGCTCGCGCCGATCTCGAAGGACGATGTGATCTTTCGTCAGCCGATCACCCTGCCCGAAGGCAACGACCCCTTGTGGGCGCACGGCGGCGATCGGGTGCTGGGCATCAAGCACGAGGGGCGCTGGTGCGTGATCTACCATCCCGGCGATGTCAACGACGTGTGGAAGGACGGCGGGTCGGGCGTATCGGATCAGTTGCGGGAAAATGGTTTTGCGTTCGGCTGCAACGTCGTCTATTATGCCTATAGACAGTACACCCTCTACGCGATGGAACTGGGCAAATGAAGTGCCTCTGCTCCATCGCCGTCGGCGCGACTGTTCACGCCATTGCTGTCACGAGTCCGGACCGATGATCATGACCACGACAACGAGTCTGCCACGGTGGGTCGCCGGCCTGGCGCGCCTGGGGATCTGGGCCTTCCGGGCGTTGGTGGTGTGCGCATCGCTGGCCGGGATTGCCTATCTGATCCAGCATGCGAGCGGCGTCTTTCGCTGGCAGGGGATCGTCTTCATCGCCGCGGCGAGCCTGGCCTGGCTCGGCATCCTGTTGCATCATCTCATCAGTGGCCGCGACCTCGAATATCTCGTCGCCCTGTTGCTGATCACCTGTCTCACCGGGCTCGGGTTGAGCGAGAGCACGCTGATGGTCGAGTGGGTGGTTCCACTGCTCGACTCGCTGTTCATCGTGTTGCTGGTGGCGATGATCGCGCTCTACGGCGCCAGCGGCTGGGGCCGCGGGCGCCTGCTGCTGGTCGCGCTCGGTGCGATCGCTCTGCTCGCCGTCTCCGGTCTGATGAACCTGGAGGTGCTCCAGCGCTATCGCGGGCGGACCGAGCCGCTGCCCTCGCAGGAGAGCCAGGAGCTGCAGGCGGCGCGTGAGCGGGTGGCCGCGGCGGAGGCCGCCTACGCGCAGTACGAGGAACAGCTGAGCAGCTTGCCGGCCGAGGCGACCGAGTTCAACGACGAGGAGCGGATCGAGCTCGCCTTCACCGACGAGGAGGAGCAGCGCGCAGCCCTGGCGGCTCTGCAGGAGAGGCGCGAGGCGCTGGCCGCGTTGCAGGAACTGCTCGATGCGCGGCCGGAGAACGACGGGGGGAACTGGGGCCAGAGCGATCCCGATGCGGCCCGGGCCTATCGCGAGCGGGGCAAGCAGGAGCGCGCCCCGGTGGCGGGGCCCGAGGCCGAGGGCGGCATCGTGTTGAGTGAGGATGCACCGGCGGTCACGCCGGAGGCCGAGGTGGAGGACGCGGCGGATGCCGAGAGTTGGGCCCTGAGCCAAGAGGACCTGCAGCGGGTCGCCGAGCTGGAACACGCCAGCGTGTTTCTCATCCGGCTGCTGCTCTATTTCGGCGGCAGCGTGGCGCTGCTGGCCTACATCGCCCAGTTCAACGCCACCTTCCCCTCGCTCTACCCCTTGCCGCTGAGCGGGCGTTGGGTCGACGGCTTCAGCGATAAGGAGTCCTGCATCCATCTGCAGAGCGATGATCCCTCGTGCTTGCGGTTCTTCCTCGAGCTG
>JBEPXK010000372.1:0-4489 GCA_041641915.1 Planctomycetota bacterium | reverse complement strand
AGCCGAGCCGGCTCATCATCGCTTCGATGTCG
Organism: Planctomycetota bacterium; assembly: GCA_041641915.1. Classification (GTDB taxonomy): domain Bacteria; phylum Planctomycetota; class UBA11346; order UBA11346; family UBA11346; genus SLQH01. Next base: position 4,457 of record JBEPXK010000372.1, on the reverse strand, counting down.
GCCGGGCCCTTCTCGGAATCGTTGTCGGCGGTCTTCTCGCGCGCCCAGGCGGCGCTGCCGAGTTCGGCCGCGAGGTCCGGTGCGTCGAGCCGTTCCACCGCCCAGCCCATGGCGGTGAGCAGCAGGTTGAAGTCCTTGCTCGCGGCCGCCTGGCTGGCGGCGCGGGCGATGACATCGCGGATGATCGTGCGGGCGGTGTCGAGCCAGAACGTGGTGTTGCCCTTGTCCTCGGCCTGCTCGCGGACCCAGGCCGCGACCGCGAGGCGGGCGTCGAAATCGTCGGCCGGCACGTCGGCGAGGCGGGCCTCGATGATCGAGGCGTCGGAGGGGGCCTCGACCTTGTGGGCGGCGTTGAGCACCAGACCGTCATCCGTCCGCTCGATGGTGCCGAGAATCCAGTAGTTGTCGCCGTTGGTGGTGGTGCCCCACATCGCGGTGCCACCGGTGACGCGCACGTCCTCGAGGCTGTAGAACAGCGGTCGCTTGCCGGCGATGCGGTTGAACTTCGCCTTCACCGCGACGTCCTTGTTGTCGAGGAAGTCGGGATGGGCGAAGTCGCTGTGGCGCAGGCGGAGGTAGCTATTGCCGCCGTAGTCGACGTAGCTGCGCTCCTCTCCACGCAGGGTCATGGTCCAGACGGCGTCCCATGGGCCGGTGTCTTCGGCCGCGCAGAGGGGCGCGCCGGCCAGCAGGCAGAGCACGAGCAGGGGAGTTGATTTCATGGTCGATCTCCACGAGGTGCCAACGGGCACATGTCAATCCTATGCGCAGGATCGATGGCGGACAAGTACCCACACGATAGCCGACGTGAGAGCGGGTGACAAGATCGAGCTCGCTCGGGCCCGTCCCCGGAGCCATACGCCGGGCTGAGACGAAGCGGAAAAGGGTCTTGCCAGGCTGCAGGTGGGCTCTATGTTCCCGCTCCCGCGACGCAGCGGTCACCGTCCGCGTCGGCGAGGCAGATGGGGACATAGCTCAGTTGGTAGAGCGCCACAATGGCATTGTGGAGGTCAGGGGTTCGACTCCCCTTGTCTCCAGTTTCACGAACCCCCGGCTTCCGGCCGGGGGTTCGTGCCTTTCCGGCGATGGGTCCGGCCAGCGGCGCTCTCCGGTGAGTGAATGACCGGTGCAGGACGGGTGAGCGGGGCTGGCATTGGCTGTCCGCATGCACCAGAATGGATCACGCGGCGGCAGCCGCACCATGTGCAACACATCACGATGCGACACCCCGCACGGGAGTCCGCCATGGCCACGCAGCCCAACAACGACGTACAACAGCCGCAGACCGCTTCGATGCAGTCGGCGGTCGGCTCCAACAGCGGCCGGTTCCGGGTCGATGCCGATCAGGGCCAGGGGACGCAGGAGCTGCGCTCCCTGTGCCAGGAGACCCTCGCCACCTACCCGCCCCACTACCAAGCGGCGCTGCGCTCGTTGCAGCAGGTGGCCCCCGGCAGGGGATGGGAGTGCTATGGCGCGATGGAGACCGCGCTGAGCGAGGTGGGGATGGAGATCACCTTCGATTTCCGCCAGCCGCTGCCCGACTGGCGCCGCTTGTTGCTGGCGGTGACCATGGCCAACGGTGCGGTGACCAACGTTACCTACCGCGAACTCGCCGCCGGCGAGCACAGCGGCATCGAGGCCCTGGACCGCCCGGATACCGACGGCCCGCTGGTCTGAGGCAGCGGCACGCGGACCCGCACCAGTCCCGCTTGCACCGGCGTGGCCAGGGCGAGGCTGCGCCACCGTGCCTGACCCCGCCCCACCCCTGATCGCCGAGGTCGCCCTCGATTGCCCCGGGCGGGATACCTACAGCTATCTGGTCGGCGACGATCTGGCCGACGTGCTCGCTCCGGGCGACTGCGTCCGCGTGCCCTTCGGACCGCGGCGCGAACGCGGTTTCGTACTCGCGCTCGGTCGCCAGCCGGGTCCGCCGGGGGTGACGCTCAAGCCGGTGCTCGCGCGTCAGAAGGGGGTGCGGGTGCCGCCGGCGCTGTTGCGGTTGATCCGCTGGGGGGCCGGCTACTACCGCTGTAACGTGGGGACCTTCCTCGCCGGCGCGGTGCCTGCGGCGGTGCGCAAGGGTACCCGCGCGCGCGCCGAACGGTTCGTCTGCCGGGTGCCGGATTTCGCCGGCGAACTGACCCGGCGCCAGCGTTCGATCCTGGCCGAGATGCCGCTCGAGCCGATCCTCATCGCCACTGCCTGTCACCGCGTGGGATGTGCGCCGACCACGATCGAGAAGATGATCGCGGCCGGCGCGCTGGCGTTGAGCGAGAAGCGCGACGTGCGCGAGGTCCAGCTCGAGACCCCCGACGAGCGCCACCCGCTGACCGCGGAGCAGGAGGCGGCCTACGCCGCGGTCGCGGCCTCGCTCGCGGGGGATCCGGCGACCTTTCTGCTCTATGGCGTCACCGGCTCGGGCAAGACGTTGGTCTACATGCGCCTGGTGGAGGCGGTGATCGCGCGCGGCCAGCAGGTGCTGATCCTGCTGCCGGAGATCGGATTGACGCCGCAGCTGGCCGCGCGCTTCCGTCGTCGCTTCGAGCGGGTGGTGGTATGGCACTCCGGCTTCAGTGAGGGTGAACGCGCCGAGCAGTGGCGCCAGGTGGCCAGCGGCGAGGTCGACCTGGTCATCGGCACCCGCTCGGCCCTGTTCGCGCCGCTACCCGCTCCCGGGCTGATCGTGGTCGATGAGGAACACGACTCCTCCTACAAGCAGGATGCCGACCCGCGCTATCACGGCCGCGACCTGGCGGTGGTCTACGGGGCGCAACTGGGCGTGCCGGTGGTACTGGGTTCGGCCACGCCGAGCCTGGAGAGCTACGACAACGTGCTGCGCGAGCGCTACCGCGTGCTGCTGCTGCGCGAGCGCCCCGCCGGCGGCAAGCTGCCGACGCCGACGGTGGTGGACATGCGCGGCGAGTACACCCGCACCGGGCGTCCGGTGAACGTCAGCGGCGAGCTGCTCACGGCCTTGAAGACCGTGCGGGAGCGTGGCGAGCAGGCGATCGTGTTGCTCAACCGTCGTGGCTGGAGTCCGGTGGTGCGCTGCCTGGCCTGTGGCGAGACGTTGCAATGCGCCCAGTGCGACATCTCCTTGACCTACCATCGCGGTGCCGACGTGGTGCGGTGCCATTACTGCGGCCATCACGAGCTGATGCCCGGCAGCTGCCCCACCTGTGGCGAGAAGACCCTGACCACCCGCGGGATAGGCACCGAGCAGCTGGCCGCCACCCTGGGCGAGGCGGTGCCGGGACTGCGGGTGCTGCGGCTCGACGCCGATACCGTCGGCACCCGCCAGGGCCACGCGAAACTGCTGCGGGCCTTCGCCAGCGGCGAGGCCGACTGCCTGGTCGGCACGCAGATGGTGGCCAAGGGGCTCGATTTCCCACGCGTGACCCTGGTGGGAATCGTCGGCGCCGACCAGGGGCTCAACGTGCCCGACTTCCGCGCCGCCGAGCGGACCTTCCAGCTGGTCTCGCAGGTGGCGGGCCGAGCTGGGCGCGGCAAGCGGCCGGGGCGGGTGGTGATCCAGGCCTACGACGTGGACGCCGCGGCCATCGGCTGTGCGATTGCCAATCGCGTCAAGACCTTCTACACCCACGAACTCGCGTTGCGCCGCGAGTACGGCTACCCGCCGGCGGGCGGATTGGCGCGCTTCCTCTGGCGCGGGGAGGACAACGCGCGGGTGCAGACCGTCTGCGAGGAGCACGGCGCCCTGTTGCGGCAGGCGGGTAGCGGGCTGACCATCCTCGGCCCAAGCCCGGCCGGCATGCACTTCCTCCAGGGCAAGTACCGCTGGCACGCGCTGATCAAGGCGCCGAGCCGGGGTGCGATCCAGGCATTTCTCGATCGCCTCATGGCGCTGGGGTGGCTCAAGTGCCGTTCCGGCGTGCGGCTGGCAGTGGACGTCGACCCCTACGCGATCCAGTAACAGGCGCATCCAGGACTAGCAGGCGCACCCAGGGCCATGCAAAGAGGAGGCTTCCTTCAGGCTCCTCGACGTTTCGTGTGGGCAACGCGAGCAGCGAGCAGCGAATAGCGACCAGCGAATAGCGAGTAGCGGGACCATGTCCCGCCAGCGAGTCGAGCGATGAGCCGACTCAGCGACCGGCCCATGTGGTCGCACCTGTCGCCAACCAGCGCCAGGCGCGCATCGTCGATGTCGATGTAGCCGAGCGCCCCGAGGATCTCATACCAGCTACCGAGTTCTGCCACGCTGCCGCGGGCGATGCTCAAGAAATGTCGGAAATCCTTGTCGGTCCTGCGTCCCGCCCCTTCGGCGATGTTGGCAGCGATGGAACGCGAACTGCGCTTGATCTGATCGCGCAGATCCGCTTCACCGCGCAAACGCTGCAGGTCTTCGTGTGCGAGCTTGATGATCTCGAGCGCCAGGGGCCAGATGCGGAACTGGTGATGACGAGCCATGGGGTCCTCCGTGTGGGGTTGGGGTGCAC
>JBEPXK010000371.1:0-4490 GCA_041641915.1 Planctomycetota bacterium | reverse complement strand
CCGGTGCCCGGCCACCCCGGCGAGCTCGGCCACCCGCGCCGCCGCCTCCAGCTCGACGCGGTGGCGCTGGCCGTAGTCGAAGGCGATGGTGTAGACCCGCGCGAAGCGCCGCCGCGCCCAGGCGAGGCAGGTGGTCGAATCCTGGCCGCCGGACAGGGCGACCACGGCGGCGTCAGCTGGCTCCATGGCCTGATCTTGCGCCGGGCCAGGCGCGCGCAAGCCGGGCCCGACCCCGCTTGCCCGCGCGCGCCTCGGATCCAGACTCGAGCAGATGGCGACCACCGACGAACCCGCCGGCTTCAAGCTCCGGGCTCCCTTCGAGCCGTTGGGCGACCAACCGCAGGCGATCGCCGCGCTCACCGGCGCATTGGAACAGGATCTGCGCCACAGCACCCTGCTCGGCGTCACCGGCTCGGGCAAGACCTTCACCATGGCCAACGTCATCGCCGCGGTGCAGCGACCGACGATCGTCATTTCGCACAACAAGACGCTCGCGGCCCAGCTCTACTCCGAATTCAAGGGCTTCTTCCCCGAGAACGCAGTCGAGTACTTCGTCAGCTACTACGATTACTACCAGCCCGAGGCCTACGTGCCCGCGCGCGACCTTTACATCGAGAAGGAGAGTTCGATCAACGAAGAGATCGACAAGCTCCGCCTCTCGGCCACCCGCAGCGTACTCGCCCGCCGCGACGTGATCGTGGTCGCTTCGGTCAGCGCGATCTACGGCCTCGGCTCGCCCGCCGCCTACGAGGACCTCACCGTCACCCTCAACGTCGGCGAGGAGCTCGAACGCGACGAGCTGTTGCGCCGGCTGGTGAGCATCCAGTACGTCCGCGGCGACATCGATTTCCAGCGCGGCAAGTTCCGCGTCCGCGGCGACGTGGTCGAGCTGTGGCCGGCCTACGAGGACACGCTGATCCGGATCGAGTTCTTCGGCGACGAGGTCGAGGGCATCAAGGAGGTCCACCCGGTCAGCGGCGAGATCCTCGAGCGCCACGAGCGGATCAATCTCTACCCGGCCAAGCACTTCGTGGTCGACGAGCCGACCCTCGACCAGTCGATCCACCTGATCGAAGCCGACCTCGAACAGCGTCACCGCCAGCTGCTGGCCAAGGGCGCGCTGGTCGAGGCCCAGCGCCTGCTCTCGCGCACCAAATACGACATCGAGATGCTGCGCGAGGTCGGCTACTGCGCCGGGATCGAGAACTACTCGCGGTACCTCTCCGGCCGCGGTCCCGGCCAACGCCCCTACTGCCTCTACGACTTCTTCCCGCGCGATTTCCTCACCATCGTCGACGAGAGCCACGTCACCCTGCCGCAGCTACGCGGCATGTACGCCGGCGACCGCTCGCGCAAGGAGACGCTGGTCGAACACGGCTTCCGCCTGCCCTCGGCGATGGACAACCGCCCGATGACCTTCACCGAGTGGAACGAACTCGTCGGCCAACGGATCTACTGCTCGGCCACCCCCGGCCCCTACGAGGCCGAACACGAGGATCTGCGGGTCGAGCAGCTGATCCGCCCCACCGGCCTGCTCGACCCCGCGATCCGCGTCGAACCGACCGACGGCCAGGTCGAGACGCTGATCGCGGCGGTGCTGGAGCGCAAGGCCCGGGGCGAGCGCACCCTGGTCACCACCCTGACCAAGCGCCTGGCCGAGGACCTGTCGGAATTCCTCCAGGAGGCCGGGATCGAAACCACCTACCTCCACTCCGACATCGATGCGCTCGAACGCATCGAGATCCTCCACGCCCTGCGCGCCGGCCAGACCGAATGCCTCGTCGGTGTCAACCTGCTGCGCGAAGGCCTGGATCTGCCCGAGGTCAGCCTGGTGTGTATTTTCGATGCCGACAAGCAGGGCTTCCTACGCTCGGAGATGAGCCTGGTCCAGACCATCGGCCGCGCCGCCCGCCACATCGAGGGCACCGTGCTGCTGTTCGCCGACCGCCGCTCGCCGGCGATGGAGGCGGCGATCCGCGAGACCGAACGCCGCCGCGCCCGTCAGCAGGCCTTCAACGAAGCCCACGGCATCATCCCGCGCAGCGTCCAACGCGCCCAGGAATCCGCCGCCTTCGCCGATCAGCTCGCCGCCAACCGCGCCGCCGAGGACGAGGGACCGCAATACGATACCGGCGATATCACCGAACTGCGGATCATGATGCTCAAAGCTGCCGAAGACCTGAATTTCGAGGAAGCCGCCCGCCTGCGCGACCGCATCACCGAGATCGAACGCGGCGCCACCGCCACCGGTCCCGGCCGCCGCGCCAGACGCCGCCATCCCGGGCGTCGGCGCACGCGAGGCAAACGGTAGGCGGATGGCGTTGGGGGTGGGTGATGGTGGCGGTCGCTGGCTGATCGCACCCGTCCGGCGAACAACGAAAGCGAAGACGAGCGCGCGATCCCCGATCGCCTGATGAGCACGGCGGATGGCGGTGCGAGGGCGATCGCGCCCGACCCGCCGACGCCAGCACTCAGTCGACGATGCGGAACACGCTCACCGCGAGATAGCGCACCACGGGGTTGTCGGTCTCCTGCTCGTAGAGCAGACGGGTGCCGTCGGGGCTCCAGACCGGGCGCAGGCCGGCAGGATCGATGGTGTTGACCCGGCGCTCGCCGGTGCCGCAGGCGACCAGGACCACCGCGCCGTCGCGATCGACGGCCGCGATCACCGGCTCGGTCGGATGCGGGGCGGGATTGCGCAGACCCTCGCCGATGACCACCGGTTCGGCGTCGGGTCCGGGAACATAGACCACCGTGGTTCCGGGGGTCCACCAGTCGGTCGACGGCGGGGTGGCATCCGGCGGGTCGACCGGCAACACCGCGCCGCCCTGACGCGCGGCGACCGCGTCGCGCACGGCCTCGGACCCGGAAGCCGGCGTTGCCGGCGCGCTCGGCTCGGCGGCGATCTTCCCCGGCGGGTCGGGCTCGTCGATCACCGTCGCCACCAGACCGCCCCAGGGGCACCAGGCTGGCTCGACCGCCCGCGGAAGGCGCTTCACCGCGTTTGCACCCCAACGGATGTACAGGTTCCCCAGTCCCTCGACCTCGGTCCAGTAGTCGGGTCGCCCGAAGGGCTTGTCGCGCCAGGCCAGGCCCGGGCCCCAGGGGTCGGGTTCGGGGTCGAAGCCGACTTCGAACAACTCGCGGCGGCCGCGGGAGTTGTAGATATAGATGTTATCGGCCGCACTGGCGACGATACCGCGCCGACCCCAGGGTCGCGGGCGATAACCGGCCTCGCTCAGATCCCGCGGCTCGCTGAGTCCATTACGGCTGTAGGTGGTCACCCGCAGCCCCTCGCGCGGGAGCAGCAACCGCCCATCGGCGCCGCGCCGCACCGCCGGTTCGGGACCGAAGACCAACTCGCCAGCATTGATCCACCGCGGATCGTAGGGCTGGCGCTTGTCGTTGTAGCTGTAGACGGTGGGGCTACGCCCGCCCTCGTGGTAGAGCACCAGACCCTCGCGACCGCGAGCCGCAAGCACCCGGCTGCTCGGATGCCAGGCCGGCTGCGGCTGGCGCAGCGAAGTCAGCCAACCGAATTCGCGCACCTGGATGAAGTCCCCCGGACCGGCATCCCCCGCTTGCGGACGGACCCGGTCCCCGCCGCACGCAACGCACAACAGGACGGCAGACAGGGCGAAAACAGGCGGAACACGCATGCGGTCGATCTCCGAACGGTGGACGCGGCAAGCGCCACGGTCCGGCAGCCTAGGCCGGCCCCGACGTCCGCCAAGGGAGACGCCACGCCACGCAGGAGCTTGCACGGCCCGCGCGTTCCGCTCGCAACCACCCTCGCCCACGCGCCGGTAGCCGAACACCACCGATCACGCCCCTCGCGAGCGCCGAGCAGCCTGCCCGACCGGACGGCGCGCGCAGGCCGGGCATCACCCCCTCAGCCCAACGCCCTGCCCACCCGCGCGATCAAGCCGCGGGCGCGGGCGCGTTGGTCCGCGAGGTCGCAGCCCTGACCGAGATCGGGGAATCGACGCAGGGTGTCGTTGAGCGAGCGTTCCAGCGCGGTGCGGATCGGTCCGGCGGGGGCGCGTTGGAGCTGGGCCGCGGCGTCGAGCAGAGCCTGGCGACATTCGCCGTCGGCGCGTTCGCTCGCGGCCAACTGGCGGTCGAGGGTGTCGAGCAGCTTGTGCAGCAGGCCTTCGGTGGCGCCGAACTGGGGGGCGCCGAGGCGCGGCGCCTCGCGCGGGCGGGTGGCCATGAGCAGGCATTCCTCGAGCACGGCGCGGGCGTGGCGCGCGGTGTCCTGCAGGCCGCAGGCGAGGATCCGGCGCGGATCGGCGTGCTTGGCGACCTCCTCCCAGGCCGCGACCAGCCGCGTGCGGTGGCGCTGCGCCCGCGCCGCGCGGTCGGCGGCCAGGTCGGCGTCGTCGAGCAGCCACTCCAGCGCCTGGAGATAGTGCGGCATGCGCAGCGCGGCGCGATAGCCGAGCCGGCCGGGCCAGCCCGGTTCGAGCAGGCGGGCGAGTTCGGTGCCG
>JBEPXK010000370.1:0-4499 GCA_041641915.1 Planctomycetota bacterium | reverse complement strand
CGCGATCGCCCTGGCTTTCGGGCATCACCGGCAGGGCGCCATCGCCGCCGAGGCGGGCGACCTGACGCGGGTCGGTCGGTCTGGCCACCACACCGCCACACATGGCCCGGTCGCTGACTCGCCTCATCGCTCGACTCGCTACTCGCTGCTCGCTGTTCGCGTTGCCCACACGAAACGTCGAGGAGCCACATTTCGCGAGGGCCCGACGCTGGCGGCTCTTCCAGGGGCTCGGCCACTTTCGGTAGCGCGCCATCGTCTTTGTCAAGCCCCTGCCGCCGGTTGGCGCGAAGATGGCCGATTTGTCCAAGACAGGCGATGGGCGGATCTCTAAGCTGTCGCCGTCTCCGCCTCGGGCGCAATCGCGTTTGTGTCGGTCGGAGGCGAGGAGCCAACGGATGCCCATGACCCGACGAGCGCAGGTTCTTGTCCTGATCGGCTGCGGCCTGGCGATGCATGGCGGTCTCGGCGCCGCAGAGCACAGCGCCGAAGCCACCGTGCTCATCCCTGCGACTTCCGGTGTCCTGGATCCCCAGGGCCATGCCGTCTACCTGCCGCCGGACGGCAGTGATTTCACCCAGCCCGGCTGGGATCGGCTCAATGTCCGGGCCTCGATTGGCCAGCCGAACGGCACGACCATCGAACTTACCCAGGCGGCAGGCGATGTGATCGCGGTTCAGGAACAGGCGGTGCCGGGCCTACGGGCCGACACGGCGGTGACCTTGGATGAACACTGGCTGCGGGCCACGGGGTCGTTCGAGGTCGGCCTGTTCCTCAACCTGTCGATCGACGAACTGGGTATCGATAAGCAGGACGTGCCGATCAGCGCATCCTACAACATCCCGATCGGCTTCGGCTTCGATCTGGTTATCGGGGCGAGCAGCGGGGGCGAATCCTGGCGTGAGCCGTTTGCCATGGAAACCCTTGATCGAACTCCTGCGGTGGTCAGCACGCCCGATGTACGGACACGCAGCAGGCCCCTGGCGGATGTTGGCATCACCTTTCTCGGCGGCTTGGGCGAGGGTGGTTTCCAGATCAACTGGTCGATGCTCGCACGCTACTTCGTCGACAGCGCGGTCGAGACCGATGCTGCAGACGGCGGCGTGTTGGCCATGGCCGACACGGGCCTGCTGGCCCACGGGATGATCGATTCGCCGCAGACCGCAGTGCGGGTGCGGCGCACGGTGAGCGAGGAGCTGGAGCTCGAATTCGAAGGGCGGCTGTACATCTCCGCGCTCTGGGGGCTGCTCAAGGACAGCAAGTCGGTGGTCGACATGGTGGTTCCGTTCGGGACCGGGCAGCTCGCCATCGCCAGTGAAGATGACATGTCCCTGGCCCATACCACGGTGAGTATCAACGCGCAGAGTACCGAAGGCGAGAGCATCCCCGGGGGGGTCGCCATCGAGGTCGGCGGCGAGGTGGCCTACGCCAATCGCGACGCGCCCTTCGCGGTCCACCTGTTCGCTGGGTGTCCGTTCTCGCCCTATGCCGGCAGCCCCGACGGCGGTTTCGGTATCTACGATTCCTGGAGCGATGGTCTGCATAACGGGCAGGAGCGTTCCTGCCCTGCCAGCGACAGTACACTGACCGCGATCTACGAACGGCAGGACGGCGCGGTGGGCAAACCGGGTCTGATCGGCATCGCCGCAGGCAAGAGCCGCAAGACCGACAACCCACTCGCCGACTACGCGGTGGAGCTCGATGATCATGCCCTGACCGCGACCCTGCGCGATCTGCGTGGGCAGTCACAGATCTACACCGGGCAGATGTGGGATTACCTCTGTCGCGGCGAACCAACGGGCTGGGACGAGGTCGAATGGATCGGTGCCTCGGGCAATACGCTCAATAGTTGGGATGTCCCGCACTACGCGATCACGCTCAAGGAGGGCTGGCCGTATACGCTCAAGCTGGTGACCAGGGGTTATCCGCAGCCGAGCCTGACAACCTTCACCGAGTTCGTTCGGCTCCCCGATCTCTCCGCACCGCGTGGCACGATGCGTGAGTACAGGCTCGCGCCAGCGGTTTACGGCCTCAACGGGCTTTTCGCCAAGCAACCCGTCGTCGATGCCGATCACGCGATCATCGAGCTGGAACCGGTGCCAGGTGGTGTGCGTAGCGTCTATGCGAGGTTGAAGAACAGCCGCGGAGAGACCATGGTGCGCATCGACGCGACTGTGGAGCACTGGCCGCCGACAATCATCAGCAACCACTTCGTTGCGACCGCTGGCGAGACCTCGACCCATCCTCTGTCGCTCACCGGACGCGCTTTCTCGCTCGACCGCCTCAGCGGTCCGAGCTGGTTGAGCGCCGGCACACCGCAGTGGAAACTGCCGAGTACACGGTACCGCGGCCTGCCGCCGAGCGGCGTCAGCATGCGCAGCACCTTGACCCTCACGCCGCCCGCCGATGCGGAGGGCCCGGTGGGCTGGTCGCTCCAGGCGAACAACAGTCCCACCGACAGTCCGCCGACCTCGGTGACCTGCTACGTGTTCCAGCCGGTCGACCTCGCCGTGGCCGAGGACGTGGTCGACGCGGTTGCCGGCATGCCGCTCAGCATACCGATCCAGCTCAGCGGTACCGGAACCACCGGTAGCTATGTGGGAGCATCCTGCAGCGTCGACACCGTCGGCGGTTACGGTTCCTACGCCGACGGCGTGCTCAGTTGGACTCCGCCGTCCTACCCGACCGAACGCACGTTGACGCTCACGGCCACCAACTCGGTCACGTATCATGGCCGGTCGGCGACGGCTAGCGACCGCCTCGATATACGCGTCAAGGTCAACCCGCGTGTCGATTACGCGGTCAAGGTCGTCCGGCCGATCGAACAGATGACCGCCGGACGGCAGCGGACCTTGCAGGTCGACGTCTCCGAGGAGCTTGACGACCGCACCTACGCTTTCGCTGGCTATGGATGTGGGTACATCCTGCGCGTCTACGCCCGTCACGGCGCGAGCTCGATGCTGCTCAACGAACGGCTGATCAATCAGGGCCCGAGTGACAACCGGGCCCGGCACGATTTGATACCGATACGCATGCCGCTACCCGATCAGATGCCGCAGGTGTCGACGCTGCGGATCAGCATCGAGCCACTGGTTCTCCTGGCTGATATTGATCTGAGCAACAACGTGCTCGAGCTGCCGGTGACGGTGGTGGGGAACATCGCGCCGGTGATCACGCCGCCACAGCCGGTGGCGGCGATCGTTGGCCAGAGCGTGCCACTGCCCGCGTGTGCCTACGATGTCGATGGAGCGGTGGTGCGCTATCGTTTCACGCTGCCCGACGCGAGTGAAGCGCTGTGGTATCCCGACGATCCGGCGCCGGAATGGATCTGTGTCCAGGACGCACCGGTCGAGATCGGCGTTGAGGCGATGGACGACTCCGGCATCAGCAGTTCGGCGACCATCACCCTGGCCGAGATCCACCCTGCGCGGCGGATCGGCTTCGAGTTGCGCGCTCCGAGCGGTGGCCTTGGCGCGGTGTTGATCACGCGTAGCCAGCTCGGCCATGCTGGCGATGGGCATGTGCTCGAAACGCGCGATGACGGCGCGAGCGACGACAACGGCTCGGACGACGCCGGCGATCACGACAACCCCTTGCCCTTCCCGCCCGCGGCCAACGCGCTCGACCAGTGGTTCGAGCTGCTCGCGCCCGCAGACGGAACTGGTTGAAGCCATACATCTCTCCAGCACCTCCTTTGTTGACGGGATCGCCATGTCGACTCGCCTTTCCTGCGAACACAGCCGTATCCATGACGAATATGGCGTGGCTCTGTCAGGATCCCGGTTTCCGCGCGCACGGGCTGTTTATGCATCCGATAGCCCGAAGGATTCGTTACATGCCGCCCGGCGCACCCTGTCCCTGTGTGCCGGCATCGTGATACTGACGCTGTGCGGCCGGATAGCCGTCGGTGCTACCGTGCCCGTGATCGACATCGACCGCACGCTCAACCAAGTGGTTGAGGAGCAGGTCGGCGTCAGCACCGGTATTCGGGCCAAACTCGAAGTGTATGACCCGTCGGCAGTAATCGAATACCGTCTTCCGCCAGGTCGATGGGCGTGGACAGGGATCAGTGCACGTCCTGCCGGGCTGCCCGAGGCTCATCAGGTCGCGCAGATCGCCGCGGGTCGAGCTCATGGGATCGCGTTGTGCCATGACGGATCAGTGCGCTGCTGGGGGGAGAATGACCAGGGCCAGTGCGCGGTTCCCAGCGACTTGCCGTCAGTCCGATCGGTCCATGCAAGTGGAGACAATACCTACGTAGTCACTACGGACGGCACGGTGCATGCATGGGGGGGCAGAGTCGTGCTGCCGTCCTCGCTCGGTGCCGTTGCCCAGTTGGCAGTGGGTAGCGAGCACTGCCTCGCTGTGTTGGCGGACGGCAATGTCGTGGGATGGGGTGCCGACGGCTATGGCCAGGCGACTGTGCCTGCCGATATCGGTCACGTGGTCCAATTGGCAGTTGGCGCGTCTTTCTCCCTGGCCCTTGGCCGCGATGGTGAGGT
>JBEPXK010000369.1:0-4508 GCA_041641915.1 Planctomycetota bacterium | reverse complement strand
AGACCGCGCAGCAAGCGAGCGACCTCGCTCAGCTCCACCCGGCATTCCCAGTGCATCACCTGTTCACGCCCCAGGCCGCGGGCTCCGATCTCGGCGAAGGGATCGCGAACAGCGCGCAGCGCCGGGCCGGGGTCGGTGGTACCGTCGGGGCAGTGGCGGCCCGGCCAGACCAGATCCACGTCCGCGGTCATCCCACCGGAACACGAGTGGAAGAAGGCCGGCAGCACCTGATCGCCGATCGCGAGCACTTGCCCGCGCGTGAGCCGCAACGCGGCTGCGAGGTTGGGGTGGATACGCTCGGGCAATCCGCCGTAGGCCATGTCGATCGCCGGCCGGGCATCGAGCTGCCAGGGTTTGTCGCGCCGCGAGAACCAGCGCGACAACGCATAGCTGCGCGCCGCCACCGCCTGGGCCGCGAGCGCGGCGACCGGCCAATCCGGCTCGACCTCGCGCACCAGCACGCCGGGCAGGTAGGCCTCGCAGCCGAGGCGTTCACAGACCATCACCGTGGCGCCGTCGCGTCGCAGTACCAACGACCCACCATGCACGGTCCGCTGCCGCGGTTCCGCTCCGCGCTCGCACGCGAAGCCCGGAGCGGAACCGGCGAAGCGCAGTACCGCCTGCTCGCCGGTCACCGCCTGGCCGGCGAGCAGCAACCGCCCCCCCTCCAGATTCAACGCGAGCGGTCCCGGCGACAGGGTACGCCCCTCGCATTGCGCGGGGCGCAGCAACATCAGCTTGAGTTCGGTGGCCGACCCGAGACGTACATTCAACTCGGGCTCCCCGCTCAGCGAGCCGAGGTCGGTCCGTGGCGGGGGCCGTACCACGCTGCGCGGCTCCGACTGCGTCCGGGGCGGCGCGGCGCGCTCCGGCGTACGCCACCAGGGATGCGCACTGCGACGCTGACAGCCGCCGAGGACGATCAGCACCAGCAGGCAGGGCAAGCCCGACCGGGCACGGGAATCCATCGCTGTGAGCATCTCAGGCGCCTCCGAAGGGCAGGGCCATGCCATCGAAGCCGAGCTCCACCCCCGGCGGCAGGCGACCCTGCCACCGAGCGTAGCGCATCTCTGGGCCCATGTGCACGAATACGGTCCGTCGTGGCCGCACCCGTTCGACCACCATCAGGGCCTCGGCGAGGTGCATATGGGTCTCGTGCTCGTCTTCGCGCAGCATGCCCAGAACCAGCAGATCGAGATCCTGCAGATAGGCGTAGCTGGCTTCGGGGAAGACCTTGACATCGGTGCAGTAGCCCATGGCACCGCAGCGGAAACCGGTGGTGCGCCCCGCCGGGCCGTGGCTCTGCTCGAAGGCGGTCACCGGCAGACCGGCAAGCTCGAGCGTCAGCCCATCGGCCAGGGACCGCGTCCGCAACACTGGCCGCGAGAGGTAATAGGCCTCCTCCTCCTCGGTGGGGAAACAGTAATCGAAACGGCGCCGCAGCTGCGCCAGGTGCGGTGCGTGGCCGTAGATCACGATCGGCTCGCCACCCTGGAGGCGGTTGAGATGGCGCAGTTCGTTGATCCCGTGGGTGTGATCGGCGTGTTCGTGGGTCAACAACACCGCGTCGCAGCGGGTGATGCAGCGGTGCGGGTAGTGAATGCCGTCCCAATCGCGGTAAGGGTCGCGCATCTGGTGCATCAGATCGGGGCCGGCATCGATCAGCAGCACCTGGCCGTCCGGCCCGCGGATGATCGCTCCCGAGCGCCGCCGGTGATCCCGGGGATCCTCCGACCATTGTTCCGGCCAGCCCCATGGGGGCGAGCCGTGACTGGTGCCACAGCCGGTGACCACCAGGTTCCATCCACTCATGCCTGCAGTGTTCCCCGGCCGCGAGGCGGAGCAAGGCCGCGCGCGGCGGGCATCATCGCCACCGTCGCACCGGGCGGCGGAATTGGCTTCATTTCCGCGCCGTTCCTGCTGAGATCCCGCCGGTATGGACCTGCCAGCCCCCAGGCTGATCGCCCTCGATCTCGACGGCACCCTGATCACCCCCGACAACCGCGTGCCCCCGGCCCATCGCGGCGCCCTCGCGGAACTCGAACAGCAGGGGGTCGCGGTGGCCATCGTCACCGGCCGGCCGGTGCTCAGCACGCGCCCGATCCATCGCGACCTCGCTCTTCATGGGCCGGTGGTGTGCTTCAACGGCGTCTGGGCCGGCGATCCGAACGGTTCGGCCATCCACACCGACATGCTCGATGCCGACGAGGTCGCCGGCATCCTGCCCGAGCTGGTACGTCGCGAGCGTGGAAGCATCAGCCTCTACCCCGACATCGACCATTGGGTCATGGACCAGCTGTGTCCGATCACCGCCGGCTGGCAACAGCTCTACGGCGTGCCGATCCACCTCGATCCCGCGCTGCGCAACGGGTGGCAGGCCTCCAGCTGCAAGATCCTCTACGCCGATGATCCCGAACAGATCGCCGAGCTGTGCCCCGCTCTGCAGGCGCGCTACGCTGAACGCTATCACATCACCACCAGCCAGAACGACCGTCTCGAGATCACCCGCCACGGGGCGACCAAGGACCGCGGCCTCGCCGCCCTGGCCGCGCACCTGGGCATCGCGCGCGAAGTGGTCTGGGCGGTCGGCGACGGCGCCAACGACATCGAAATGCTTCGCTGGGCCGGAGCCGGCCTGGCCATGGGACACGCCGCGCCGGCGGTGCGCGCGGCTGCGCAGTATGTGCTGCCGGGCATCGACGCCGCCGGATTGCAGCAGCTGCCCGAACTGGTGACCGCCGCGCGGCGCGCCTGATGCGCGGCCCGGCCTGCCTCGCGCCCCTGCGTGAACCGGCATTCGCCTGGGATCGCGCGCTCGCAGCGGCAGCCGCTGACGGCGATCAGCGCCCGACCTGGGCCTACGCCTGGCCGGCCGGCGATCGGCTGGCACAGGATCTCGCCCAACTGATCGATTGCCGTGGTCTGCGGGTGGCGGATCTGGGCTGCGGTCGCGGCCATGGCGGCCTGGCCGCCCTATGCGCCGGCTGCGCCCGAGCCCTGTTCGCCGACGCCAGTCCGCATCCGCTCGGCTGGGTCGACGCCGTGCTCCTAGCCAACGGCATGGAACATCGGGCCGAAACCCGGCTCCACCGTTGGGGAACGCCGTTACCGCTCGGCGGCTGGGACCTGATCTACGGAGGCGACATCCTCTACCGCCCGGAGTGCTTCGCCGCCTTGCTCGATACGCTGGCGGATTCGCTCGCCCCCACAGGTCGCGCGTTGCTGGCCGATCCGCGGTTGGAACTCGAACCGGACCTCATGCAACTGGCCGCCGCGCGCGGCCTGGAGTGGCACACCACGCGTCAGGCAACCGGCTATACCCTGGTGCGGGTGCGGCTCAGGCCGTCGCGCGATCGATATCCTCGAATTGCGGCGTGCGATAGCCGAGATCGCGACTGCGCCGGCTGAGGATGCGGAAGGCCATCTTCGCATCCGGATTCATGTACAGATCGAGCTGCTTCTGTGTCGCCACGTCGAACAGGGCATAGCCGGTGCGGGAGTAGTCGCCCTTGACCTTACGGATCACGGTTTCGGGACGACGACGAGTCAGCGAGTAACGGACGTGGTGACGCATGGTGCACCCTTTCTGCGATTAAAGAAATTCAATCCGCATTGAGCGGCGAGGGATTGCAATGACTATACCCGTTCCCTTTCCGATGCCAGCGGTTTCTCTACTGCTTCACCCTCCCGCTACGCTGCGGTCGGCCCAGGCTAGGGCTCGTAATGCCACAAGCACGCTGTTTATAGTGCTTTACGTGATCTTGATGTATCATTGACGCCATCCTCCAGCTCGTCGTCCACCTCAGTGCGACGGTGGCGCGGCGCCGACTGCCCATTTTGCATTAAGTATACCAGGCGTGACGCCTCGTCACGCCCGCCTGCGCCGCGCCGCGCATCGCACATACCACCAATGTAACTACTCAGACCCACCGGGCATGAGCACGTATCCGCCTG
This sequence comes from Planctomycetota bacterium, assembly GCA_041641915.1. Classification (GTDB taxonomy): domain Bacteria; phylum Planctomycetota; class UBA11346; order UBA11346; family UBA11346; genus SLQH01. The sequence continues at coordinate 554 of JBEPXK010000369.1, read as the reverse complement.
TGAGCGATGGGGCTGGCGAGCGAGGCCTTTCGCCTGGGCAACAGGGGCCGCCACCACCGGTACCAACTCCCTTGGCCCGGCCAGGGGCCGCGGAGGCGCCATGACGCATGTTCTTCGATGCACCCGGCGGACGCTGCTCATGGGTCTGCTCCTGCTGCCCGCCGCGATGTGGGCGGCCGACGCCGCGGATCAGATCGCGGCGTCGGTCCGGGCGTGGCGTGAGCGGTTGGTGGCACGCAGCCAGGGCACACCGGCTGACCTCGCGCTGCACCTGCTGCTGCCAGCGGCCGGCGTGGATAAGCACCAGAGCGATCTACGCGTCACCCTCTGGCGTCACGCCGGGCGTTGGATGCCGACGGTGGCCCGTACGCAGTCGCATCGCGCCGAGCGCTTCACCGCCACGTTCACCGCCGAGCAGGTGGACGACGAGCGGCTGACCGGCCGCTTGGCCATCGTTGTGATCATGCCACCGGCCGGCACGGCTGGCGACCATGGCGTCTTCACTGCGAACGCCCCGCGTCGACGGGAGCTGGTCTACCTGCTCGACTGCCGAC
>JBEPXK010000368.1:0-4526 GCA_041641915.1 Planctomycetota bacterium | reverse complement strand
GACACGAGACGGAGGGCAGATGAATAACGGTGAGCGCGCGATTCGGTTTTCCAGCAGGGAGAACGACCGGGAGCAGCGATTCAAACGGGTGTGGGGCGAGGAGCTGGATGATGTTTTTGCCGATGTAGCCCGCTATTATGACCGCGCCAATTATGTAGCGAGTCTCGGTCTGTGGAAGTGGTTTCGCGACAGATTTGTAGCCACCATCGACGCTCGACCGGGGCACAAAGTGCTCGATGTATGTGCGGGCACTAATGCAATCGGCCTGGCGCTGCTCAAGAATCAACCGGATCTCGAGGTTTGCGCCATCGATCGCAGCGAAGCTATGCAGGCGGTGGGCCAGGAAAATGCGCGCGGGCTCGGTTTTGATATAAGCAGCACTATCGGCGACGTTCATAGCCTGCCGTTTCCCGACAACTACTTCGATATAGTGACACTGCAGTACGCCTCGCGCCATCTGCGTATCATGGATGTATGCCGCGAGGTGCGGCGTGTTCTTAAGCCGGGTGGCTACTTCCATCACTGCGATATGCTGCGTCCCTCCAGCAAAATTGTGGAATGCAGCTATTACACATACTTGCGTTTTTGCTTGAATTTTACCGCGCTGTTATTTCGCAGCTCGTCCGCTGCGCACGGCTGCAAGGAATACTTCATCAACGCCTTGCGTATGTTTTATTCCGCTGACGAATTTTCGGTCCTGCTGAGCGACGTGGGATTTGAACGGGTGAGCAGCGAGACTCTGTTGAGCGGTATGATCGGGTACCACAAAGCCATGAAGCCACTCGAGCCTTGATCCCCGGGATCGGAGGGCAGTCGCAGGAATCGTGCCGTGCGTGGTGCCCCGTCTCGCAGCGGGCCTCAGTGTCCTTGAATTGTGTCGCGCGCCGCTCCACGTCATGGGCATACGCGGGGAGGACTGGTCCGGGGCGACCAGCACCCGTGCGGGGGGTTCGCCGGTGCCCGGACGGAATCGGGTTCTCCCGCCGGAACGCTTGAATCCCTGAGCCGGGCGGGGTAGAATCGGCGCCGCTGATGCGGGGTGGAGCAGTCTGGCAGCTCGTCGGGCTCATAACCCGAAGGTCGTAGGTTCAAATCCTACCCCCGCTACCAAATTTCGAAAGAAACCTTTGGGCCCCGCTTAGTGCGGGGCTTTGTGTTTAGTCAAAGAGAAATAACAAAAAAGTGGGCTTCAATGCCCACTTTTTTGTGGCAGGTGCGCGACGAGAGACAGTGTTGACGCCGACGGATTTGCAGGATCTGCTCGAGCCCGGGGCCGAGGCCCTGGGGTTCGAGGTGCTGGCCGTGGAGATGACCGGCGGCTCCGGGCAGAGCGTCGTGCGCGTGTATATCGACGGGCCGGAAGGCGTGACCGTGGATGACTGCGCCCGGGCGAGCCACCAGTTCAGCGCGATCCTGGACGTGGAGGACCCGATCCCGGGCCACTACACGCTGGAAGTCTCGTCGCCCGGGCTGGATCGCCCGCTGACCCGGGAGCGGCATTTCCGTGCCGTGGTCGGTCAGGAGATCAAGGTCAGGACGGATACCGCGATCGACGGCAGGAAGCGGTTCCGGGGGCGCCTGCAGGGCGCCGACGCCGACGCGCTGGAGATCATTGTCGACGGCGAGACGTACCGGATTCCGCTTTCCCGGGTGGCGAAGGCACGGCTGGTACCCGAGCACAACGAGTTGGGCGAGAAAAGCTAGGTAAACGATCCATGGCAAACGAGATACTTTTGATGGCCGACGTCCTTTCCCGCGAGAAAGGCGTGGAAAAAGACGTGATATTCGAGGCGATCGAAGCCGCCCTGGCCACCGCCACGCGCAAACGCCACCGGGAGGACATCGACGCCCGCGTGTCGATCCATCGCGACACCGGCGCGTACGACACGTTCCGGCGCTGGGAGGTCATCCCGGACGACGAAGAGCTGGAATTCCCCAGCCGCCAGATCCGCCTTTCCCAGGCCCGCCACGACCACCCGGACATCGAGCCCGGCGAGTTCGTGGAGGAGCCGCTGGAGCCCGTGGATTTCGGCCGGATCGCCGCCCAGGCCGCCAAGCAGGTCATCATGCAGAAGGTTCGCGAGGCGGAGCGCGAGCGCGTGGTCGCCGAATACGCGCCGCGCGAGGGCGAGATGATCTCCGGGGTGGTCAAGCGCCTGGAGCGCGGCGACGCGGTCATCGACCTCGGTGGGGCCGAGGCGACGCTGCCCAAGTCGGCCATGATTCCCCGCGAGGGCCTGCGGCCGGGCGACCGCATCCGGGCCATCCTCAAGGAGGTGCGGGCCGCGCCGCGTGGGCCGCAGCTTTTTCTGGACCGCGTCGCCCCGGAGCTGCTGGTCAACCTGTTCGAGCTCGAGGTGCCGGAGGCGGGTGAAGGAATCATCGAGATCCTGGGCGCGGCGCGCGATCCGGGGCTGCGGGCGAAGATCGCCGTTCGCTCGAATGACCCCAAGATCGACCCGGTGGGCGCATGCGTGGGCATCCGCGGTTCGCGGGTGCAGAGCGTTTCCAACGAGATCGCCGGCGAGCGGGTCGACATCATCAAGTGGTCCGAGGATCCGGCCCAGTTCGTGATCAATGCCCTGGCGCCGGCGGAGGTCGAGTCGATCGTCGTGGACGAGGATCTGAAGGCCCTGGACGTGGTGGTGGACGAGAAGCAGTTGTCCCAGGCCATCGGCCGCGGCGGCCAGAACGTGCGCCTGGCCTCGGAGCTCACCGGCTGGGAAATCAATATCCTGACCGACCAGGAGGCTTCCGAGAAGGCGAACAAGGAATCCGAGGAATACCGCTCCATGATGATGGAGAAGCTCGACGTGGACGAGGACGTGGCCGGCATCCTGGTGCAGGAAGGGTTCACGACCCTGGACGAGGTGGCCTACGTGCCCCGCCAGGAGCTGCTGGATATCGAGGAGTTCGACGAGGCGCTGGTGGACGAGCTGAGGCGCCGCGCCGAGGACGCGCTGCTGACTTCGGCGATCGCCGAAGAAGAGGCTCTGAAGCTTGCCGAGCCGGCCGAGGACCTGTTGAATCTGGAGGGCATGGACGAGACGACCGCCCGCAAGCTGGCGAGCCAGGGCATCAAGACCCAGGAAGACCTCGCGGATTGCTCGGTTGACGAGCTGCTGGAGCTCGCCGGCATGGAGAAGGAGAAAGCCGAAGGCCTGATTATGGCCGCGCGGGCGCCCTGGTTCGAAGAAGCCGAGCAAAGCAACGCGTAAACGAAACCACGGGGACGATCGATCATGTCGCAGATCACAGTCAAGAGTTTTGCCGATCAGATAAACGTCGGTATCGACCGGCTGCTCAAGCAGCTCGAGGAAGCCGGCGTCGAGAAGCAAGAGGAAGACATCCTGACCGAGGAGGAAAAGCAGACGCTGCTTTCCCACCTGCGTTCGGGTGCACGCGGCAAGACGACCCAGGAATCGGCGCGCAACCGGATCACCCTCAAGCGCAAGCAGGCCGGCGAGATCCGGCAGACGTCGCGCACCGGCACGGCGCGAACCATCCCCGTTGAGGTCAAGAAAAAGCGCACGTTCGTGCGCCGTGAGGTGCTCGAGGAGCAGGAACGCCAGCGCCAGGAAGAGCTCGCCCGCCAGGCCGAGGAAGAGCGCAAGGCGCGGGAGGCCGCGGAGCGCGAGGCGCAGGAAGCGAAAGCCCGCGCCGAGGCGGAGCAGGCCGAGAAGGAGCGGCTCGAGCGCGAGGAGGCGGAAAAAGCCGAGCGTGAAGAGGCCGAGCGCAAGGCCGCCGAGGAGGCGCAGCGCGAGCCCGCCGGGGAGGCGCAGGCGGCGCCGGAGAAAGAGGCCGGCGAGGCCGTGAAGGAGGCGCCCAAGCCGGCCCGCAAGGACAAGGAAAAGAAGCCCGCCAAGGCCGACAAGGCCAAGCGCTCGGAGGAGGCCGAGGAGAAGCCCCGGAAAAAGGGCAAGGGCAAGCGCGACGAGCTGCACGTGGCCAAGGGCCACAAGGGCCGCCGCAAGCGCGAGCCGGTGCGGCCCCGGAAGGTGCACGCGGCATCCCAGCACGGATTCGAGCGGCCCACCGCGCCGGTCATTCGCGAAGTCACCGTGCCGGAAACCATATCCGTGGGCGATCTCGCCCAGGCGATGTCCGTGAAGGCGCCGGAGCTGATCGGCGTGCTGATGAACATGGGCGTGATGGTCACCATCAACCAGGTCCTGGACCAGGAAACCGCGATGCTGGTGGTCGAGGAAATGGGCCATAAGGCGGTGTCGGCGGGACAGGAGAACCCCGAAGCGGCGCTGCTCCAGGAGCAGGAGCAGGTGGAAGGCGCCGAGACCGCAGCGCGCCCGCCGGTGGTTACCGTCATGGGACACGTCGATCACGGCAAGACCTCGCTGCTGGACTACGTGCGCAAGACCAAGGTCGCGGCCGGGGAGGCCGGCGGCATCACGCAGCATATCGGGGCGTATCAGGTCGAGACGGCCAACGGCACGATCACCTTCCTGGACACCCCCGGCCACGCGGCGTTCACCGCCATGCGCGCCCGCGGCGCCCAGGCCACCGACCTC